>CACZNP010000240.1 GCA_902782545.1 uncultured Bacteroidales bacterium | reverse complement strand
GGGTATCGGTCGGAATGCAGGTAATCCCCGGAGTGAAGCCAGTTATGTCACTGGACCTGGTATGAACGTCGCATAGCTAACCTGCACTATCCTATGCACACATCACCGCTCACAATCAAGTGGGCGGTTTTTGTGTGTCGTTGTGGTAATGCTCATATACCTTGCCACTTTTTGAGATTACGATGATACGCTTATATCGAAATCTGTGAGTGATGTTGTTATGCTGTTCATATAGCTTGATGCCGGCTTCAATGGCATGACGGTCTGGAAAAGTGGCATTGTGCCACGTTGGCTTGCCGATTCACACCTGAGGCCACAATTGTTGCGATTGTGCCCCGTCCTCCAGTCACTTTTCGGGTTTTTCGGGTGACGGACGTTGAGTGGGGGGCGATGTGTCGGCAAAAATTGCTACCTTTGCAAAAATTAATGGGCTGATCGATGGAAATCAAGCGACTGAGTGACCTGTTCAACAACAGTGCGCGGGTGAGTGCGCTGAAGAAGATGCTGCAGAGCAAGCGCGTGCGAGTCATTGGCATCGACGGGCTGGCAGGCTCGTCGGCGGCGATGCTCTTTTCGCGGCTGCCACGACAGGAACAACCTTATTTGATTATAGCCAACGACATGGACGAGGCCGGTTACATCTACAATGACCTGTGCCAATTGTCGACCGATGGGGAGGTGCTGATTTTTCCGTCGGGCTACAAGCGCGACATCAAGTACGGCCAGGTGGACGCTCCCAGCGAAATCCTTCGTACCGAAGTGCTTAACCAGTGGCATACGAGCAAGTCGCTGCGCTGGGTGGTTACCTTTCCCGAGGCGTTGGCCGAGCGTGTGACCTCACGGCAACGGGTGGAACAGACCACGGTGTCGTTGGCTGTGGGCCAGACGGTGGACTTGGGCCAGACTGTGCGTCGCTTGCGTGAAGTGGGATTCCATGAAGTGGATTATGTGTACGAGCCGGGTCAGTTCTCAGTTCGTGGTTCCATATTGGACGTGTACTCCTTCAGCAACGAACTGCCTTACCGTGTTGACTTTTTCGGTGATGAGATTGATTCTATCCGCACATTCAATGTGGAAACGCAACTATCACAGGAGCAGGTCGAGAGTGTGGGAATCCTTTACAAACAAGACGGTGATCAGGCCGACGGCACGTCGTTGCTCGACTATGTGGGCCCATCCACCGTGTTGGTGTGCCGCGATGTGGAGTGGCTCAAGGCACGCATCAAGGCCATCGGTGACGAGGGCATGTCGGCCAGCGCGGTCCTTGCCGAAGAAGGCGACATGAGCGCTATGCGCCATGTGGTTGACGAGGCGCAGTTCGTGACCGAGTTGTCGCGCCATCGCCGCATCGACTACGCCTTTGGAGAGAGCGATATGGTCGCTGATGCCCGATTGACGCTTCACTGCACACCCCAAGGCATCTATCACAAGAATTTTGACCTCATCAGCGGGTCGTTCCGCGACTTTCTTTCGCATGGCTACACCATCCACATCCTGAGCGACAGTGCCAAGCAGATTGAGCGACTCAAGGTCATTTTTGAAGACCGTGGCGACGACATCCGCTTTGAGCCCGTGTTGCGCACGCTGCATGAGGGCTTTGTGGACAATGACCTGAAGATGTGCGTGTTTACCGACCATCAGATTTTTGACCGATTCCACAAGTACAACCTCAAGAGTGACCGGGCGCGCAGTGGCAAGTTGGCGCTTTCGCTCAAGGAATTGAACCAAATCGAAGTGGGTGACTACATCGTGCACGAGGATCACGGCATCGGCAAATTTGGCGGCTTGCTCCGCACAGCGGTGAACGGGACCTTGCAAGAGATGATCAAACTCACCTACCTGAACGGTGACCAGATATTTGTTTCCATCCACTCGCTGCACAAGTTGTCGAAATACCGTGGCAAAGAAGGCGAGGAGCCGCGGTTGAACAAACTGGGGTCGGGAGCATGGAACAAGATGAAGTCACGCACCAAGAGCCGTCTCAAAGACATTGCCCGCGACCTCATCAAACTCTATGCAGCGCGCCGCGAGGAGCGTGGGTTTGCCTTCAGCCCCGATGGCTACATGCAGCAAGAACTTGAAGCCTCATTCATTTATGAGGATACCCCCGACCAACTCAAAGCCACACAGGCCGTAAAAGCCGATATGGAAAGCGCCAAACCGATGGATCGCCTGATTTGCGGTGATGTGGGCTTCGGGAAGACCGAGGTGGCTATCCGGGCCGCGTTCAAGGCTGCTGTCGACGGCAAGCAAACCGCTGTCTTGGTGCCTACCACAGTGCTGGCATTCCAGCACTACAACACCTTCAGCGAGCGCCTCAAGGAATTTCCTGTGCGGGTGGAATATTTGAGTCGTGCCCGCAAGCCCAAAGAGGTGAAACAAATCTTGGCCGACTTGGCCAGTGGCAATATAGACATTCTCATTGGCACGCACAAACTCATCGGGAAATCGGTCAAGTTCAAAGACTTGGGACTCTTGGTTGTGGATGAGGAACAAAAGTTTGGTGTGTCGGTCAAGGAGCGGCTCAAGCAACTCAAAGTGAATGTGGACACCTTGACCATGAGCGCGACCCCCATTCCCCGCACGCTGCAATTCTCGTTGATGGGTGCGCGTGACCTGAGCGCCATCACCACACCCCCTGCCAACCGTTATCCCATTCTCACTTCCCTGGGCACGCTCAACGACGATGTGGTGACTGAAGCCATCAACTTTGAGTTGTCGCGCAACGGCCAGGTGTTTTTTGTGAGCAACCGGGTTGACCAACTCTATAATTTGGAGAATATGGTGCATCGGTTGGTGCCCGACGCCCGGGTGGTGGTGGGACATGGCCAGTTGCCGCCCGAAAAATTGGAGCAAGTCATCATCGACTTTGCCAACCACGACTATGACGTGCTCATTGCCACCACCATCATCGAGAGTGGCTTGGATATGCCCAACGTGAACACCATCATCATCAACAACGCGCACAATTTTGGACTGAGCGAGTTGCACCAGTTGCGTGGCAGGGTGGGGCGTAGCAATCGCAAGGCTTTCTGCTACCTGTTGGTGCCGTCAGGACGGCCACTCACCCCAGTGTCGCGCCGTCGTTTGCAGGCCATTGAGAGTTTCAGCGATTTGGGAGCCGGCATCCACATCGCCATGCAGGATTTGGACATACGCGGTGCCGGCAACTTATTGGGTGCTGAGCAAAGTGGTTTTATTGCCGATTTGGGTTACGAGACATATCAGAAAATCCTCAAAGAGGCTGTCCTTGAACTCAAAACAGAGGAATTTGCCGACACTTTTGCCGAGCAGAGCGCCGAGGAGACCCAACTCACGGGCGAGGGCGCGGAGTACGTGAGCGATTGCACCATCGACACCGACTTGGAACTCATGTTCCCCGATGACTATGTGCCGCAAGTGGGTGAGCGCATCAATCTGTACCGTGAACTCGACAGCATGTCAAGTGACCAAGAGGTGGAGGCTTTTGAGGCGCGGTTGATGGACCGGTTCGGTCCTGTTCCCGAGATGGGAAGAGAACTCATCCGCATCGTGCCACTGCGACAAACGGCCCGCCAATTGGGAATCGAGAAAATCGCATTGAAACAAGGGAAGATGTATATCTATTTTGTGGGCAGTGAGAACGTGGCCTACTATCAATCTCAGGCCTTTGGACGCATTGTCACCTACCTGCAAATGAATCCCCAACGTTGCAAAATCCGCGAGGTGAACGGCCGCCGCTCGTTCCTCATCGACCAAGTGCGCACCGTGAGTGCCGCCCTCGACATTTTGCGGCACATCACCTCCCTTCCCTCAGTGTGACCCCACAGAGTGGCTCGTTGTCGGGTTAAAACCACAGGAGAAAATCTTCGCGCTGGAGTTTGGGGTTGGCTACAAGGATGGCCAGTTTGTCATTGGTGAAAGTTTGGCCATAGGTGGCATAGCCTTTCACGTCAAGCCACAGTTTTTTCATGATATTCTTGCGGCTGATGTTGCGCAAGACAACCACCCCGCTTTTGTCCACAGCCCATTGTGCCATTGCCAGTGCCGCTTCATAGTCGGAGTTCTCGCCGGGCAGGTCGTTGATGAGCACAAAAGGCGGTTGGCTGTCGGCCAATTTGTCGCGGTAGAGTGTTGTTGCCTCGACAAGATGATCGAGGAAGTCGATGCGATGGGCAAGGGGTGCTAACACGCGTCCCGTCACAGGATCATGGTCGAGATGCGGCTCATAGAGCCACAGGCGGCTGCGGCTGTTCACTGCCAACATGCACGCTGCCGACACCCCGTAACTCGTGCCCACTTGCAGAATGGCCTGTGGGTTGAAGTAGTTCACCAACCGGAACAGCATCTTGGCACTTTTGAAGGATATGACGCGCGGGTGTTTCAGATGCCGGCCCACAGCGTTCACCACAGCCTTGCGCAGCAAGTCGATTTCCTCATAGGCATAGTAAGGATTGCGCTCACGCAACACATCCAGAACAAACCGGAACGCAAACGGTGAGTGAATGCCAAAACCATGACTGCGGTGATGGCGACTCCATGCGGTGCGATATCGGTGGATGCGTCCCACGGTGTGGTTTATTCAGTGACAGGTTGACGGCTGGCTTTAAGACGCTTGAACAAGGGAACATTGATGGCCGCCAACAAAGCCAGGAAGATGGCGATGATGGCCCAGCGTGCCAACGCATCGGTGGTGTGTACCTCTTGCGGGTCAAACACAAACTCAATGTTGTGGTCGCCGGCGGGCACTTGCAAAGCGCGCAGCACATAGTTCACGCGTCCAATGGCGGCCTCTTTGCCATCGATGGTTGCTTTCCATCCCCATGGGAAGTAAATCTCACTGAACACCGCCAGCCCGCCTTGTGCCGAGTGCGAATGATAGGAGAGTCGGTTGGGCGCATAAGCGGTTTGTGCGATGGTGTCACCCGTTTGCTTGGGTGTGGCATTTCCCAATGTCTCCTTGAATTTGACATCGGCCACAGCCCATTGTGCGGCATGGATGGAGTCCAAACCAGCCATTTCGGCATCGGCATTGGCCACATAGGCCACCGAATCGACAAACCAAGCGTTGCCCAATGCTCCGGGATTGAGTTGTGCCATGCTGTCGGTCATGATCACGTATCGTGTGTTGAGCATGTTCAGCACTTCCATGTTCCCCTTGCTCAGTTGGCGCTCAATCAGGTCATTGTAGCGTGTCAACTTGGCTGCATGATAACCGCCTATCGTTTTGTGGAAGTAACTGGGCATGGCTTCGGAGAAATGCTGCTGATCAAGCACGCGGTAGTTCAGTGTGGTGTCTTGCAGAATCTGCTGGTCAACAAGGCGCGGGGTGAAGGAAGAGGGTGTTGCATCAAAATGTGACACAAAGGTGTCCTGATTCACATAGCGCTTGTCCACCAGATACATATCCACCAGCACAATGCCTGCCAAGGCGAGGCTTGCCACCGATGCCTTGACCTTGTTCATGGCAAAAGCCATAATCACGGCAAATCCCAACACCAGTACAATCAAACTGCGACCGGCATCCCCACTCACCATCGAACCCCGGATGGCGCGGATAGCGGCGTCCACGGTGGGATATTGCTGGATCTGCCCACTGGCCACCAGTTGCTCGTGCTCCATGGCCGAATAACTGCCGAAGATGCCAGGAGCCAGCCACGTGACAATGCACACCAATGCGCAGAACCCGAAAGAGGCATAGAGCGCTCCACGGTTTTTGGTCATGAAATCGGGGTCGGTAAACATTTCTTTGAGGGCGAGCACGCCCAACAGCGGCATGGTGATTTCGGCAATCACCAGAATGCTGGCCGGTGTACGGAATTTGTTATACATCGGGAAATAGTCAATCATCCAGTTGGTGAGCCACATCATGTTGTGGCCCCATGACAAGAACAAGGTAAAGAATGTGACCGCCACCAGTCCCCACTTCACGGGGCCTTTGACCACCACGCATCCCAGCAGGAACAACGCGCAGATGATGGCTCCCACATACACTGGCCCGTTGGTCATGGGTTGGTCGCCGAAGTATTGCGGGAATTGCTGCAGGATTTGATAGTCCTGTCCACTCATTTCGCCGGCTTCGGCCATGGATTGTGCTTTGGGGGTGTCGATGAGCGACAGGAAACGGTTATCGCCCTGCTCAGGACGAATGGTGGCACCGCCTTTCACATTAGGGATGAGCAGGGTGAAGGTCTCGTCCTTGCCGTAACTCCACTGCGTGATATAGTCCTTGTCCAAGCCCGAAGAGGTGGGCTTGCTCAAAGAGCCGTCCTCGGTGAGAGGTGTGAGTTCGCTGTGTCCACCACGAATGGTTTCTTTTGCATACTTGTACGACATGTAGAGGCTGGGGGCATTGGCAGCCACCGCCAACAATGCGGCCACCGCCAGCGCGCCGGTTGCGATGCACCAGCGTCCCACCTTTTTGTCGAGAATGGCTTTGATGAGGAAGCCTATGGCAATGGCTGCTATCAGGAACAGCGAGTAGTAGGTCATCTGCACATGGTTCGAAAGCAGTTGCAAGGCTGCCATGAGGGCCGCCAGAGCCGCACCTCCCAAATAATGCCCGCGATAACACCACACGATGCCTGCGATGGTGGGTGGAATGTAGGCCAGGGTGAGCAGTTTCCAAATGTGTCCGGCGCCAATCAAAATGAAGAAGTAACTGGAAAAGCCATAGCCTATCGCGCCCAAAACAGCCAGATACCATTTGACATCAAATGCCAGCATCATGATGAAAAAGCCCAGCATCATGATGAAAATCCAACTCACTGGCTGTGGAAACCCCAAAGAGTAAACCTTTCCCACCCAGGAGAAGAGGGGGGTGCTGCTGTAGGTGGGCTTGATTTGGAATGTGGGCATGCCGCCAAACAAGGCGTCGGTCCATCGTGATATCTCACCTGTTTGCTGCTGGTAGGCGGTGATCTCCTGTCCGTTGGCCGTGCCTTGCATCACATCGGTTTGTTGCAACACATCGCCGTTCACATCGGCAGGGTAAAAGTAAATCCATGAAATGGCGGCCATAATCACCACCGCGGTCAACACATGGAGTACCGAGCGCAACGTTACGCCCGCAAACAGGTCTTTGTCAAGCATTTTCTTCATTTTTCTGTTCGTGATAGGTTTTGAGCGGGTAAAATTACAAAAATAATCCCAACCTCACAATTCTTTAGCGATGATCGGTTGTCAGTGGGTGCGGCGGTTGCGTGGATGATGGTTGAGAATTTCCTGGCGCAACTTGCTGCGGTCGATGTGAACATAAATCTCGGTGGTGGTGATGCTTTCGTGCCCCAGCATCTGTTGGATGGCTCGCAAGTTGGCACCGCCTTCGAGCAGATGGGTGGCAAAAGAGTGCCGCAGGGTATGTGGGCTGATGTTTTTGCGGATACCAGCCAGTTCACACAATTCCTTGATGATATGGAAAATCATCTGGCGTGTGAGTTTCCCGCCACGGCGGTTCAGGAACAGGATGTCCTCGCAACCACGCTGGATGGTCAAATTACACCGGTACTCTTCCAGGTATAGTGCAATCTGTTCCAGTGCGGTGGCCGAGATGGGAACGATGCGCTGTTTGTCACCTTTCCCTTCTACAATGACATACTCTTCGTCGACAAACAGTTGAGACAACCGCAACCCAATCAGTTCGCTCACGCGCAACCCGCAACCATACAGGGTTTCGATAATGGCACGGTTGCGCTGCCCTTCGGGTTTGCTCAAGTCGATGCATGAGATCAAAGCATCGATTTCCTGAAGAGTAAGCACTTCGGGCAGATGCCGTCCCATGTGAGGAGTAACGAGTAATCGGGTGGGATTGCGGTCAATAAAGCCTTCCAACCGCAAAAACTTGTAAAAACTTTTCACCCCGCTGATGATGCGCGCTTGGGAACGTGGTCCGATGCCCACGTCTTGCAGTGCGCACACAAAAGCCTCCAGGTCATTTTCGGTGACGTGTTCCACACCGATGCCCTGTTGGGCAAGGAAGCGGGTGAGTTTGTCCACATCGTCGGTGTAACTGACAGCGGTGTTTTCCGATAGTCCTTTCTCGATGCGCAAATACACCCCGTAGCGTGCTTTGACTGCGGTAAGGTCAGTAATGTCCCTCATAGTCCTTTGTCGGCTTTTTGCCCATGTTGTCGGTGATGGTCACGTGTGCGGTCGCATCGGGTCGTAGTTCTATCACATAGCGACGTTGGCTGATCCAGTCAACCCATTGCACATCGGCCTCCAAGCGATTGTTGGCTGTCCAGGCATAGGTGCCTGCTGTGGTGTAAGGGGCAGTGATACCGCCAAACCGATTCATCGCCATAATGGTGTATGGTGCGGGCGTGGAACTGGTGTCGTAGGTCCACTGTTTGTAACCCAAAGGCATGGTGCGTCCCTCATGGCAGAGTGTCAGTTTGCCGTTTTCGTCCATCTGCACGGTGAGGGTGGGTTGGTTCTGTGCGGTAATTGTAAATGTTTTCTTTAAAATTCCGTTCTTTTTACCTTTCACAGTGGGCAAGGCTGCGTTGGCACATTTCCTGTCCAGTTGCCGTTGCCACTTGGGCTGTGCCGGCAAAGGTTGTCCTGACAGGCCCGGCATGAGTTGGTTCCAAATGCATGCAAGCAGGTCGTGCCCCTTGTAACTCAGGCTGTTGATGACCACAACCAGTTCCTCCTGTGGCACCATGACAACATATTGCGCAAAAGCACCGTCGGCACGGATGGAGCCAGGCCACTTGCTGCGCCATATTTGATAACAATAGCCTTGGTTGCCATCGGTGGGGGGCGTGGTGGATGCGGCGCATTCCATTTGCTTGGACGTGGCTTGCTCAATCCACTGTTTGCTCACCAGTTGCCGGCCGTCCCATGCTCCTTGGTTCAGGATGAGCAATCCCAGTTTTGCCAATGTTTCGGCTTGAACGCGGAGCCCCCACCCACCGGTGTTGATGCCGTCCGGGCTTTCTTCCCACTCGGCTTGTGTGATGTGCATGGCATCAAAGAAGCGGCTTTGGAGATATTGCAAAGTGGTCATGCCCGTGACTCGTTGCACAATGGCGCTGAGCAGGAAGGTGCTCATGGAGTCGTATTCAAACTTTTTGCCGGGTTCCTTGACAGGTTTGGCCAGCCAAGTGGTAATCCAGTCGGTGTTGTTGTTGCGCATTACCCAGTCGGGAGTGATGCCGCTCGACATCACAAGCAGGTCGCGCACGGTCATTGCCGCCAAATGATCGCTGATGCTGTCGGGAAGTCGCTCGGGGAAGAACGCTGCCACGCGGTCGGTGAGCCGTAGCCGGTTTTCGTCAATGGCACGTCCCACCGCAAGCGACACAAAGGTCTTGCTGCAAGAATACAAGGTGTGCGAATCTGCGGCACGGAACGGTGCGGGATGTACTTCGGCCACCACTTGTCCGTGCCGAAGCACCATCGCATGGTGTATCTGTGTCTCGGGGACGGCCATGAGCGAGTCTATGAACTGTATCACGGCCTCGGTGCTGATGCCTTGCTCGGCAGGGGTGGAGCGTGGCAAATCGCCCACTTGTGCTGCTGTGAGCAATGGCACCAAGAATACGAATAGGGGAATGATTGATTTTTTCATGTCTGTGTATCAGTGGTTATGGTTATTGTGCTTTGGGTGTTGTCGTTGGGGTTGCGTTTCACGATGATTTGTGTTGGAACACGTCCCTTGAGGCTTTCCACATGGCTGATGATACCCACTCGGCGTCCGCCCATGGTGTGCAACCGTTCCAGTGTGTCCATCACTTTGTCCAAGCAAGTGTGGCTGAGTGAACCGAATCCCTCATCGATGAACAGTGTGTCGACGGCAAAGACATTCCCTGTCATCCGTGCCAATGCCAATGCCAGTGCCAAAGACACCATGAACGATTCCCCCCCCGACAATTGATTCACGCTCGACACGCGGCTACCGCAGTGCAAGTCACTGACAAGGATGGTGAGAGAACCGGGTTGGCAGGTGAGCAGGTATCGGTCGTTGAACCGCGACAGGTAGTAGTTGGCGTGGTTGAGCAAGTCGTTGAGGATGAAACTCTGGGCGATGTTGCGGAGTTTCTTCCCATCGGAACTGCCAAGCAATGCATTCAATGACATCCATTCGTTGGCGATGGCCTGCAAGGAATCGAGTTCTTGTTGCATTTTGCTCACACGTTCTGCATTTTGTTGGTCGGTGTCGAGTCTTTGTTGCAGGGCTCCTGTGTCTTGGTTGATGCGGGTGATGGTTGTGTTGGCTTCTTGTTGCCGTTGCCGCAGCGAATCAAGCGTCACATCACCCAACTTGTCGCGCTGGGCCTGTCGGTCTTCCTGTTGCCGTTGTGCCGACCGGGATTCACCCACCAACCGCTCAATGTCGCGCGACAATTGGTCGTGTTGGGTCTTGATGTCTTCAATTTCCTGCGCGGTGGTCTGTGATAATTGCACCAGTCTCTCGGCAGTGATGCCGCTGTTGCCAATAAATTCATTGATGATTTGGTCATTTTTTGCGGCAATGTTGCGTTGTGTGGCCAAGTTCGCATCCCATTTTGAATAGTCTTGGGCCAGCGAAATCCATCTTGTGGCCAAATTATCTATGTTGATGGAAGCAGAAACGATTATATTCTCATTTTCAATGAATTGCTTCATTGTATCCTTCGGGTAATCCGCACTTTTCAATTCACGATTTACCCGAATGATTTCATCTTGTGTCCTTTTCGCCAAATCCATCTGTTGTCTGACAGTCTTGAGGGCCTCTTGGAGAGCGTTGGCTTGATTGATGGACTCACTGAGTTTGTGCGCTTGTCTTTCGTTGTCCGACATTTTTTCAGTGATAGTCTCAGTGATTTGGGCATCCAGTGTCAGTTGACATTTGGCAAGGGCTTTTGTGGTGTTTGCTTGTTGTTGCCGGCATTCTTCTTGTGCCTCCTGGGCCTTTTGGCATAAGTCCTTGGTTTCATTGGAAAGAATACCGACTTTTTCTTTGGCAACGTTCACATTGGTTTGAGCGTTGATGAGTTCCCGATAGGCATCATCGGCGGCTTTCTTCAAAGGTGCTACCAATTGCTCAAAAGGAGCGTCATCAAGAATCTTGTCCACCAGTTTGCCGCACACAGGGCAATGGTCGCCACTTTTCAGCGACTTTCGCGCTTTCTTGGACCAATCATCCACACTCAAGTACTGATGGTCGTATTCTTCTTTGGCTCGTTGGTGCTTGTTTTGTGCCTGCTGGAATTGCTCCTCAAGGGGTGCAATGCTGTCGCGCAGTTTTTGCTCGGCGTTTTGCGACCGAATCACCTCTTGTTGTGCCTTGCTTGACACTTGCTGGAGACGTTGGAGTTTTTTTATTTCCTCCAATGCCTTTGTCATCGCCAGGAATTCCTTGCCCAACTCATCTTTGCGCTGTTGCAGTGCAGGCATGTCAAGCGCTTGGAGTGCTTGCTCAAGACGGGAAACCTCGGCTTGGTATTTCTCGGGCAGTCCGTACTGTTCTTGTTCGGCTTGGAGCGTTTTCAGTCGGTCCTTGAGATAGGCATCTCCTGCAAGCAGTTTTTGGGTTTCGGCTTTCAGAGTGGTCCGTCGCCTTTCCAAGTCTTGGCATTGTCTCAATGCGATATCGCGACTTGTCAGGGCGCTTCGCGCATCCGTCGACTGATACCACTGTTTGATCAATTCGTTCTCACTGGCAAATGTGTCACTCTCAACGCTTTTGCGTGCCAATTCCAGTTTTTCTTTGATGGTTTTGGCACGTTGGCAAGCCTTGGTCCATTCTTCAATCACATTGATGGAGGTTTCGGCTTCTTGGCGTTGCTTTTCTTGCTCTTCCTTCTGCTGTAGGAGGTTGCCCAGTTGGCTGGCGATATCTTCTTTTTCCTTGTCGGTGAGCAGGGTGATTCCTTCCATTCGTTGCCGCTGGGCATCGGCATCGGCTTGTTTCTCTTTTGCTGTGTCGTAAATGCGCTTTCCCAGTTGGGTGTAGATTTGAGTGCCCGTAAGTTTTTCAAGTATGGCCGATTTCTCGTCTGCTTTGCTTTTGAGGAATTGGTCAAATTGCCCCTGTGGCAAGATGACAGTGCGGTAGAATTGTATTTCGGTCATGCCCACTGCTGTGGCAATCATGTTTTGGTTGTCGGCCTTGCGCTCAGTGGTCGCGCCTGTTGTGGTGCAGGTGACGGCCCACTTGTAGGCCTGGAGGTGTCCGTCGGCCTTGCCCCTTGCGCGGCGCACGCTCCACTCGGCCTGGTAGTCTTTGTCGTCATTGCCAGTGAATGTGAGAACAGTTCTCCCTTCGCCCTCTCCTCGCCGCAAGAGTTGTCGCGGATCGTTCACGCTCAATGCCTCGGCATCATTGGGTGCGGTGTCTTCGTGGGTTGAGGCGGTGTAACTCTCGCGCGAAGAACTGTTGTTGAGCCGGGGGGTGTTGCCGTACAGCGTCAGGCACAGGCAGTCAAGGATTGTGCTTTTGCCGGAACCTGTCTCTCCGCTGATGAGAAACAACGACTCATTGGCGAGTTCAGGGCACTCGAAGTCAATTTCGGCATGTGCTATCGATGCGATGTTGTCGATGACCAGTTTTTTGATTCTCATGTGTGTTCCTCCTCGCTGATTTTGTTGAGTGTTTCGTGAATCATCCGCATTTCTTGTTCGTTGAGTTCGCGGCCCAACTGGCTGGCAACATAGCGGTTGGCCACATCAATGGGTGTCATTTCCTGGAAGCGGTCCACGCTCATCGCCGATGGTGTGAGCGAGGCGGTGTTGGGCGTTGTGGTGCGTATGGTGCATAGCCGATAATTCTTTTTGGCGCATTGGGCTGCGGCCCGTTCGTAGGCATCGATGGGTAGCGGTTCATTGAGCAGCACGTTGAGTCGGACGTAACACTGGCGGCTATCGGGGAATTCTTCCAACCGTTGCAAAGCGTCGCAGAATGGCAACGGTTCATCGTTGGGTATTGTTTGAAGGGGCCTGTCGGTCTCGATCTCAATGGTGCGCACCTGTGGCCCGTCATGTCCGTGCAGGGTGACCACCGAGACCGAGTGTTTTGCTTTTTCATCAAAACTCACTGCCAAAGGCGTGCCGCAATAGCGAACCCGTTTCTGGCTGTCTTTGATGTCCTGTGCATGGTGGATGTGCCCCAGTGCCACATAGTCATAGCCTGCCACCCGCTCCAGCGCCACACTGTCCAGGGTGCCGATGTTGTCATGGCCTGTCGTGTCGCTGTCTTTCATGGTGAGGTGAGCCATGAGCACAACGGGTAGTCTGTGGTCGGCCAGCGTCAGCAAATCTGTGTAGAAAGAGGGAGAGGGAAGCCTGTAGCAATGTGGCACTGCCACGATGGTGCCCACGGTCTCGCCACGTGCGTCGCACACCGTGAAGAGGTGGTGCTCAGTGAGTGCGCTGTGGTCTTCGCTCCGCTCCACCGCCCCCACCACGTGGATTCCGGCCACTTGCCACAATTTTCGGTCGCTGTCGAGGCGGGAGGCACTGTCGTGATTGCCGGCAATCACCACCATAGTCATGGTGGGACAGGCATTGCGCAACTCAAGCATGGCGTCGACATACATTCTCACCGTTGCCGCTGCCGGAGCCGAGGTGTGGAACACGTCACCGCTCACCAGCAGCGCATCGGGTTGCTCGTTGACAACAATCCGGACCAGTTGCTCAAGGAAACCGGTTTGCTCTTCAGTGCGGTCGTAGTTGTAAAGTACTTGCCCCAAATGCCAGTCGCTTGTATGGATGATTTTCATAGTAATCACAAAGATAGTGGTTTTGTCAGAGAAATTAGGTGTTAAATAATGAAATATTGAGATTGCAGTTTCTTTTTTCTTGGCCAAGAATTTGCGTATTACCTTTTTTTGTGGTATTTTTGCCTCGACAACCAATGATTGACACACACTTAACCCTTACCTCGACTATGGCTTCCAATGACCAAGAAATCCGCGACCGCATCAAGTATCTCATGCAGGAATTGAACTGCCGACAGGTGCAGTTTGCCCAGCGCATCGATGTGGACACCTCAAACCTGTCAAAGTATCTCAACGGGCATCTGCCCATCAGCGAATCGCTCATCAACCGCATTGTGGTTAATTTGGGCGTTTCCAAAGATTGGCTCGTGCAAGGCACCGACTTGCCCTTTGCCAAACCCCAGCCTACCGTGTTGACCACCACGCCGGCCGACTTGCGTCCGCGGCAACGGATGGGCACACCGGTCTACGACATTGACGTGACTGCAGGGACCACGCCACGCACCGCCATGTTCAGCGATGACCAGATTATAGGTCGCGTCGATTTGCCGGAACTTGCTACGGCCAATTGTAAGATTGTCCGTGTGAGCGGTGACTCGATGAGTCCCGTCATCAAAAACGGCGACTTCATCGCTGTGCGCGAATTGGTCAATGCCCAACAAATCTATTGGGGCCAAATTTATGTGGTTTTGCTTGATGACTACCGGATGGTTAAATACATCCGTCGCCACAACGACCCGGCAATGGTGATTCTGCGCAGCGAGAACAAAGCGTACGATGACATGGAAATCTATCGGCGCGACATCCGTGAACTGATGTTCGTGCATCACATCCTTCACGTCGACACCCGCATGTGAGGGTTTGTTGCCTCGGTCTCACCACGACGGGGGTAACGACAGGCTGTCGGGCGCTGTGCGTGTGAACAAAACGCGTACGGTGGTGTCGGCCTCCATCAGGGGAACGGTCACTGCCAGCACATCATCGGGCAGGTGAGGGAGCATCACCAAACAACTGTCTCCTTGGCGCAGCCAATAGAAGTACCATTGCTGAGTGTTTTTCAAAACACCCCACTGACGGCGTTTTTGGGCTTGCTCGGTACTGAGGCGGTCCTCCTGGCTGGCGATATCGATGGTGATGAGGTCAAATTCACGTTTCACAAGGCTGGTGTCGACCACAATGGCCGAAAACTCTTCATTCTCCCATCCCACAATGCCATGGGCCAGGTCGGGACGGTTGCTGGCGAAGTGCAGTGGCGTGCTTCCGGCCAGGAAGTTGCCGCTGCGGTAGCGCTCCATGACAGCCGGACGCACAAATTGCACGTTATCCTTTCCGTAATAGTGACTATAGGCGTTGGCATAACTGCAATACACATAGGAGTCGTAGAACGAAGGAGCCACCCATCGTGTGTCGCCTTGCCATTGCGTGGCCGCCACAATGGCCTGTTGCGGTGCGGCAGCGATCTCGGCTTCCACACGGTCGTTGAAGCGTTTGTAGTCCACGATGGCGTGCCCTGCTCTCAGGGCGGGGTATACACACGCCAGTGCCAGCGCCACTGCCAGCCACCGCCGCACGCGTGGCTTGTCGGTAAGCATTTGTGCCAGCCATTGTGCCACCACCAGGAAACCGAAAACGGAGTAGGC
>CACZNP010000239.1 GCA_902782545.1 uncultured Bacteroidales bacterium | reverse complement strand
GTGGCCAGCGAGAGCGTGATTGGCCCGTCGCTGGGTAAGGAATCGATTGAGAAAGGTGTCACTTCGTTTATCGTGGCATTGATCCTGTTGTTCTTGTTCATGATTTGTGCTTACGGCATCTATGCCGGCAACATTGCCAACTTGGGTCTGATTTTGAACCTGTTCTTCATTGCGGGTATTCTGGCGTCGTTCCAGAGCGTGCTCACCCTGCCGGGTATTGCCGGTATCGTGTTGACGCTGGGTATGGCTGTGGATGCCAACGTGCTTATCTTTGAGCGCTGCAAGGAAGAATTGCGCAACGGCAAGGGCCTGAAGGCTGCCATCAGCGATGGCTACAAGAACGCCTTCAGTGCTATCTTCGACTCTAACTTGACAACCATCATCACGGGTATCATCCTGACCATTCTGGGTTCGGGCCCCATCCGCGGATTTGCTGTCACGTTGGTGGTGGGTATCATCTGCTCGTTCTTCACCGCCGTGTTTGCAACCCGTCTTGTGATGGAATTCTTTGTGAACAAGGGCACCTTCGACAAGATGACCTTCACCACACGCTTCACCCGTCACTTGCTGGAGAACGTGAAAATCGACTTCATGGGCAAGGCCAAGAAGACTTGGGTGGCGCTGGGCGTGATTGCCCTGATCATCGCTGGCTTGTTTGTGATGCGTGGCTTGAGCCGTGGTATCGACTTCTCGGGTGGCCGCAACTTTGTGGTGCAATTTGATCATCCTGTGTCCACACAGGCACTGGAGAACAAACTCACCCCGCTGTTTGATGGCGCCAACACCTCGGTCATCACCATCGACAATGACACCAAGGTGCGTGTGTCGACTAACTACAAGATTGATAGCACCGAGGAAGGTATCGATGACGAAATCATGGGCAAACTGTACCAGGGCTTGAAGAGCGAACTCGGAACCATGACACAAGAGGATTTCAGCGTGAGCAACGAGGAAATCGGAGTGGTGTCGAGCGAGGTGGTTGGCCCGAGCATTGCGAGCGACATGACACGTGAGGCCATCTGGGCAGTGATCTTCTCACTGTTGGCTATGGCTCTCTACATCCTCATCCGTTTCCGCAATGTGGCCTTCTCACTGGGTGCCTTGGCTGCTGTGGCCTTCACGACCTTTGTGGTGATTGGTTTCTACACGCTGCATGGTGTGTTCCCCTTCGCAATGGAGATTGACCAGACGTTCATTGCCGCTATCTTGACGGTGATTGGTTATCAGGTGAACGACACGGTGGTGGTGTTTGACCGTGTGCGTGAATATCGCACGCTGTTCCCCAAACAGAACCTGTATGTGACGTTCAACAATGCTTTGTGTTCCACGCTGTCTCGTACGTTGATGACTTCAATCACCACCCTGTTGGTGTTGTTGGTGATGTTCCTGTTGGGCGGTGAGTCCATCCGCAGTTTCATCTTCGCCATGATTCTGGGTGTGATTGTCGGTACCTGCGCTTCGTTGTTCGTGGCATCGCCCGTGGCTTATGCCGTGACCAAGAGCCAGTCGAAGAAAGCCTTGAAGTAATCGCCTTGGGCGATACTTTGATTAACGACGATGCCCGCGCCATCATGGCGCGGGCATCGCTGTTACTATAGGTTTTCTCATTTAGCCTTGTCCTTGTGAGGCGGGTCGCTGGCCTGGGATTGGCGCGGCGATGTTCATGCGTCTCTCGTAGGTGTTTGGCCCGTAGAGCACCACTTTGTCATCAAAAATCTGCAGTTTCCAAAAACGTTGGGCCTCCTCGGGCAGCATGAGAATGCCGCGCACACGGCCATTTTGGTCACACACTTGCAGTCCGGCACTGGTCACCACCCACAGATTGCCATCGCCATCAAAGGCCATGGGGCCTGTATAGACGGGGCTGTTGTCGTAACTGTGCAACCAGTAGAACCGTTGCCAGCAAGTGACCTCGCCCGTAGTCGGGTTGTTGATGCCTTGCATCAGCCAGTTGGAGGCTGGCAGGTCGGGAATGACCACAAAACTGCTGTCGGGATAGATGGCCTTGCAAGAACCCGTGCTGTCTTGTGAAGGTCGTGTTTGGCCAGTCTTCACCCAGTCTTCGTCGGCGATGAGCCGTGGAGCCAAAAAGTTGTTTTGGGTAATCCCGGGTACTATCGGTTTTCCCCAGTCGCTCCACATCCAGGTCATCACATCGGCAAAAATCTCGCTGGCCCGTTTCACTCCGTGGTAGCAGTCGCTCCAGTCGTATTTGGTTTCGTGGCCTGTGAAGTCGAGTGCGGTGGCGAGCATACGGTTTCCCTCGTACCAATGCCCGAAGATGGCGTTCCACACATCGTTGGTTCCATCTTGCAGACAAATCTTGAGGGGTTTGGGCTCATGTTTGCGCACAATGGCTTGCAGGTCGTTGCCACCTCGCATTGCCACGAATGTTCCCACTCCACTGAATACCCTACCGAAGAGGTCGGGACGGTGCCAAGCCGCCACAAATGCAGCAATACCGCCACTGCTCAGTCCGAAAATCATGTGGTTCTCGCCCTTGTCCTTGAGAATGATGTGTCGTCCATCGGGTGTGGTCATCGCCATGACGGCTGGAATGATTTCCTGTGCGAGAAAGCGTGCAAAACGGTCGTCGGTGGCATCAAACTCGTTGCTGCGGTTGTAGCGGACAATGGTTTGCTTTTCGTCCTTGATGACCCCGGGTTGCAAAAAGATGCCAATGGTCACCGGCATCTTGCCCTCAGCGATGAGGCTGTCCATCACTGCCGGAGCGTTGCACAGCACCCCGTCGAGCCCCACATACAGACAAGCGGCCGTGTGTCCATCGTATTGTTCGGGGACATAGACCTGGAAAGCCCGTTCAGTGCCAGGGTACAAACCGTGTTGAGGCGACCGATACACGCCATCGACCATGACGTGATTGGCCATGACACACATCGAGGTCACAGCGCACAAAATGGTAGCGGTAAGTTTCATGTTGTTATTGGGAGGATTATTTATCTGGGAACTTTTGAGTGGCGACTGTCATCATGCGCGACACATCGAAGTAGAAGCCTTGAGTGTTTTTCCCCTCCTTGGGTGCAACCGTCACATATTCGATGCCATCGCCCATATCTTGGTGGTCGGTGGCCACATAGCCCAGGAAATTGACGATGTTGTATTCATGTTCGGGAGCGATGACCACCCACGGTTCTTCCTTGGTGCCCTTCCCGCTGCTCATGATGGCTGCAATGAGGCGGTCCAAGCGGAATTGTCTGATAGCCGCCCGTGTGTATTTCTTTTTTTCCTTGAGCACGTAGATGTAGACCTTCATCTGGTTCATGTCGAAGAGGTTGTCGTTGAGCGACAGTTCGGCATATTTCTCGATGGAGTCGCATTCGGCGCGAGAATGAGGCTGCTTGTAGTAGAGTTGTTCCACAACGTTGCTGTAAACGCTCTCGCGGAAGGGATTGTAGTCTTCCTGGAAGGTGTATCCATAGTAGAAATTGCGGTAGGCCTCAATCGACATCGAGGTGTCGTTGCTCTGGTAGGACTTGATGAGTTTTGGAAAGTAATAGATGGACTTGGGGTTCTCTATCACTTGCTTCACATGGTCGAAGTCCACCTTGTGAACCTGGAACTTGCTCTCGGCCAAAGCGGGCAATGCCAGAATCACGACCATCACGCTGACGATACTGTATATTATTTTTTTCATTTTTTGCTGATGATGAATAACGAGTTTTAAAACACAAATCCTTCGATGCTGATACCCACAATACTCACTGCCACAATCACAGGCAGACACTTGGCAGCGAAATACTGCATGAACGTGCTCGACGGGAACCTCATCCACGACCCAGCCGGTGTTCGGCTATAGGCCATTTGCCCGATGAACGCTCCCAAAACGACACCCAAGATCATGATGCGTGCCCCCAGCAGGATGCCCAGCAGGCAGCCTGCGATGGCGCTGATGCCCACATAGAGGTTGCTGGCCCTGTTGCCATCGGGCTCGCCCTGTGGCGACATGTACACGATACCTGCTACCAGCGCAGTGGCAATGCCCCAAAAGACAAATGTGCTGGTGGGCACGGCGATAAAGTAACTGAGATGAAGCAACACCAACCCCGCAAAAGCCGGGATGGCAGCAATCCATCGGGGCCACAGCACAAGCACCAATGCACACACCATGCAGGCAATACCCAGGCCGAGCAATATGTAGGACATAATCATCTATTTAATAAACTCTGTTTAGCCGTCGATATTGCGGGATTAAGGAAGTTTAGCATTTTCACTGCCGGTGGTGGCTGACAGCAAGGGCTGCATGTCGTCGGGGTAGGAGATGCGGGTGTGGTAAAACGACTTTAGGCGGCCAATGAACACTTGTTTCACCTGTTCCACCTCCTTGAAACTGATGGGCGCTTCGCGCATCAGCCCTTCGGACACTTGCCCGTCGATGATTTTCTCGACCATGGCTTTGATGGTCTTCTCGGTGTGCTCGGGCAAACTTTTCACCGCTGCCTCGCAGGCATCGGCCATCATCAGGATGGCTGCCTCGCGGGTTTGCGGATTGGGGCCAGGGTAGGAGTAGGGTGCTTTGTCCACCGTCTCGTCGGGATGTGCTTTGCATGCCTGGGCATAGAAGAAGCGTGTGATACCTTTGCCGTGGTGCTGGGCGATAAGGTCGCGAATCACTTGTGGCAGCCGTGCTTTTTCGGCCCGTTTCAATCCGTCGGACACATGCTGGATGACGATGCGCGCGCTTTGCTCAGGTGCCAAACTGTCGTGGGGGTTGACACCGCTCTGGTTCTCGGTGAAGAATGCGGGATTGTCGATTTTGCCGATGTCGTGATACAGGGCTCCGGCACGGACCAGTTGCGCATTGGCACCTATCTTCACGGCGGCCTCGCTGGCGATGTTGGCCACTTGCAACACATGCTGGAAAGTGCCAGGGCAATTCTCCGACAATGCGCGCAGTGTGGGGTTGTTGATGTCGCTCAGTTCCACAAGTGTCACCGTGGAGGTGAATCCAAACAATTTCTCCACGATGAAAATCAGTACATAGGCAAACGACAGCACCACGCAGTTGATGGCAAAATAGACGAAGAAGTGCCACCCTATGCTGTCGAAGGTGCCTTCACGCACCAGCGTGAGCGCTACAAACGATACGCAGTAAGTCAAAAAGATGAGTGCCGCACATCGCACCAGTTGCGAGCGCTTGGTGAGTTCCTGAATCGACACGATGGCGATGTCGCCGGCCAGGAATTGCATGATGATGAACTCGGCTTGGTCGCGCACCACAAGTGAGCAGATGAGCACCACCACCATGTGAATGAAGAACGCTGTGCGTGAGTCGAAGAACGTGGTGATGATGATGGGCACAAGTGCAAAGGGAACGATGTAAATGTAGTTGAGCCGGAACGAAGTGATGAGCAGCACCGCTGCGGTGAACACCGTGATAAAGACAATGAGGAAGGTCATGCGCCGCAGGTTGCGGTAGATGCGCCGGCGCATCAGCCGCATGAAGGCAAAGAACACCACCATCAAGATGGCCACAATGGTGATTTGTCCCACCAGGCTGAAGTCACGTCCCTTGATGCGTGAGTTCTTTTCGTGCATCATGCGCTCATAACTCTGGATGATGACGAACTTTTGCGGTGTGACAATGTTTCCGGTGAAGATGATGGCCTCGCCTGTTTGTACGATGCCAGTGGGTGCCAGTGCGGTATTGAGCGCGTCTTTGAGCAGTTTGTCGGTCTCGGGGGCATCGATTTTCACATTGTCGGTGAGGTATTTGTTGAAAGCTGGCTGCGCAATGGCGCTCGTGGTGACGGCGGCGTCATAGATGGAATCGAGTTGCTCATAGGCTTTGCGCACCGACCGCATCCCCTCGGCGCTCACCACCTGTGCCACATTGTTGTTGCCCAAGATGCGCATTTGAGTGATTTTTCCGGCTTCGATGTCGTCGGCAATGTCATTGCCCACCAATCCCTGGTCATAGAGTTGTGAAAGGGTGTTCACTAATTTTTGCCTCAGTGCCAGCGGCAAGTCATAGCGTGTGTTCAACTCGTTGGTGAGTGCTTGTGTCTGCTTGATGCCCATCGTGAGGTCTTTGCGGTAGATTTTAACGAAGTGGGCGTTCACGCTGTCGGTGATGCGTTGCCGGCTGGCCTCATCACGCTCGATGGGGATGTCAAAAGGCGCGGTGAGCATGGGGTTGAGCCAGGGCTTGCCTTCGCTGTAGTTGAGTTGTTGAATCATGTCTCGCCGTGGCAATGCAAGCGAGATGACGATGATGCCTGCCAACAAGAGCAGCAGGACGATGGCGTTATGTCGTTTAGGGGTAATCATTTCTCAGGAGTTATGATGAAAAATTACACAGGAATTCTCAATTGATTCTCGAAGCGTTGTTCACCCCGCGCACTTTTTTGAGCCGTTTGCACAGGTTGGTCACCACATGGGCGTCCTCGATGAGCACATCCAGGTCGCAACTGAACAGCCCCTCGTTGGCGCTGATGTTGAGCCGTTGTATGTTGATGGCCATGTTGGTGGATATGAGGTAGATGATTTCCTGCAAGATGCCCATGCGGTCGATGCCTTCCACATGAAGTGTGGCAAGGAACTTCTGGCTCTTGGTGTCCCAACGCGTCTGCACCAGTCGGCTACCGTAACTGCTCTTGAGCCGCATGGCGGTGGGGCAGTCTAGTTTGTGCACAATCACTTCGTTGTTCTCGTTGACATATCCCACCACGTCATCGCCTGGGATGGGGTGGCAGCAGTCGCCCAGTGTGTAGTTGTCGGAGCCGTTCTCGGTGGTGAGCACATACACTTTCTTGGTGTCAATGGCCTCGGTGGGGCTGGTGGTGCCTTCGGCTTCGGCCTTGGGGCGGCTGCCGAAGGTGTTGCGCAGGAACTTGTTGAACAACCCTTGTCCCTCCGGCTTGATGCGCTTGATCAATTGGTCGCTCAGTGCTATCTCATCGTTGCCGATCATAAAGAACAGGTCTTCTTTGTTTTGTGCCCGCCCGTTGTTGATGATGCGTGTGAGCGTCTCGTTGTTGATGGGCACTTGCCCCTCGGTGAGGAAGGTGCGCAGTCGGTTTTCTCCCCGCTCGATGATGATGCGTCGGTTGTGTTTCAACACTTGTCGCAACCGGGTCTTGCCCTTGGCGGTGACAAGGAACTTGTCCCAATCGGGTTGTGGCTGTTGCGACTGGCTGGTGAGCACTTCCACCTGGTCGCCCGTCGACAGTTTGTGGGAAAGCGGCACCAGTTTGTGGTTCACCTTTCCGGCAATGCAATGGGTGCCAATCTCGGTGTGGAGATTGAAGGCCAGGTCAAGCACAGAGGCGTCGACGGGCAGTGTCACCATCTCCCCTTTGGGGGTGAACACCACGATTTCGCTGGCAAACAGGTTGAGTTTGATGGTGTCGAGGAAGTCGATGGCGTTTGGCTCGGGGTTTTTGAGTATGTCCTCAATGGTTTGCAGCCACACTTCCAGTTCACTCTCTTCCTCCCCTTCGCCGATTTTGTATTTCCAGTGTGCGGCAAAACCCCGTTCGGCGATGTCGTCCATGCGTCGGCTTCTGATCTGCACTTCGACCCAGTTGCCATCGGGTCCCATCACCGTGATGTGCAAGGCCCGGTATCCGTTGGCTTTGGGCGTGCTGATCCAGTCGCGCACGCGGTCGGGGTGCAGTCGGTACAGGTCGGTGATTTCGCTGTAGATATTCCAGCAGATGCGTTTTTCGTCGGCCTCGACAGGGCATTCAAAGACGATGCGTGCCGCATACAGGTCATAGACCTCCTCAAAGGGGATGTGCTTTTTCTCCATCTTCTTCCAGATGGAGTAGCACGACTTCACGCGGGCCTGGAACTCATAGGTGAGGCCCAATCGGTCGAGTCGCTCGCGGATGGGAGCCGAGAAGTGCGCGAAAATCTCGTTGCGGTGGGCTTCGCTGGCCGCAATCTGCTCTTTGATGCGTGCGTACACCTCGGGATGCTCATAGCGGAAACTCAGGTCTTCGAGTTCGGTTTTGATGGCAAACAAACCCAATCGGTGCGCAAGCGGAGCGTAGATGTAGAGCGTCTCGCCGGCTATTTTGTACTGTTTGTTTGGCGGCATCGACGACAGGGTGCGCATGTTGTGCAGACGGTCGGCCATCTTGATGAGCACCACCCGGATGTCGTCGCCCATGGTGAGCAGCAGTTTGCGGAAGTTCTCGGCTTGTGCCGATGCCTGCTCACCGAAGATGCCACCCGAAATTTTGGTGAGTCCATCGACAATCTTTGCGATTTTCGGTCCGAATTGCGCCTCGATGTCCTCCACCGTGTATTCCGTGTCTTCCACCACATCGTGCAACAGGGCCGCACAAATCGATGTGGAGCCCAGTCCAATTTCCTGGCTCACAATGGTGGCCACGGCAATGGGATGCAGGATGTAAGGCTCACCCGACCGGCGACGGATGCCCTGGTGCGCGTCGCGCGCAAAGCGGAACGCCTTGTCGATGATTTCCACCTTTTTCCGGTGGTTGCTCGACAAGTAACCGCTCAACAAAGCCTGATAGGCTTGATTGATGACAGCATCCTCCTGCTCAACACTCATGTTTCGCTTCTCATTCATGACACACTTCTCTCTGTACTTTTTCGCAAAGTTACGATTAAGCGAGTAAAAAAGCAAAGTTTAGTTTGGTTTTTTTTGAGGCGGTAATAACTCAAATAAGTGTGTGGGATTGGTGTGTGGTGCGTCAAAAAATTATTATCTTTGCAGTGTTAAACCCTTTATGTGAAACGATGGCCCAGGACACGGTGACTCCGATGATGAAACAGTTCAACGAGATGAAGTCGAAGCATCCCGATGCTGTGCTGTTGTTCCGTGTGGGCGATTTCTACGAGACCTATGGTGCCGATGCGGTGACAGCCGCCGAGATTTTGGGCATCACGCTGACGCGCCGGTCGAGTGTTGCCGGAGGCACGACCGAGATGGCCGGGTTTCCGCATCATGCCCTGGATACATACCTGCCCAAACTGGTGCGCGCAGGCAAGCGTGTTGCCATCTGTGATCAACTCGAGGACCCGAAGTTGACCAAGAAACTCGTGAAGCGTGGCATCACCGAGTTGGTGACTCCTGGCGTGGTGGTGGGCGGCACCATTCTCGACCGAAAAGAGAACAATTTCCTTGCCGCAGTGCACTTTGGCAAGAAGGCGCTTGGAGTGGCTTTCCTGGACATCAGCACGGGTGAGTTTCTCACTGCCGAAGGCGACACCGACTACGTGGACAAGTTGCTTGTGAATTTCTCGCCCAAGGAGGTGCTCATTGAGCGCAGCCGTCGTCGGGAGTTCGGTGAGAGGTTCTCATCGCGTTTTCTTACGTTTGAGATGGACGACTGGGCGTTCACGAGCGACAGCGCGCACGACCGCCTGCTGCGACACTTTGAGACACGTAACCTCAAGGGATTTGGCATCGACTCGATGGAGAATGCCATCATTGCTTCGGGTGCCATCCTGCACTATCTGGACTTGACGCAACACAACCAAATCAAGCACATCACCACGTTGGCCCGCATCGAGGCTGAGCGCTATGTGCGCCTGGACAAGTTCACGGTGCGCAACCTGGAACTGGTGGCGCCCCTGAACGAAGGCGGCAAGTCGTTGCTTGGCGTGCTGGACCGCACCATCAGTCCGATGGGTGCCCGCATGCTTCACCGCTGGGTGTTGTTCCCCCTGAAGGAGGTGAAATCCATCGAGCGTCGGCTTGATGTGGTGGAGCATTTTTTCCGCGACACGGCTGCCCGCACGCTGCTCAAGGAACAACTTGAACTCATCGGAGATGTGGAGCGCCTTGTGAGCAAGGTGGCGGTGAACCGCATCTCTCCCCGCGAGTTGGTGCAACTCAAGTGCGCGTTGCGTGCCATGGAGCCCATCAAGCAGATGTGCGAGTCGAGCGGCTGCGATGTGCTGCGCATTGTGGGTGAGCAACTCAACCCCTGCACGCTCATTGCCGAGCGGATTGAGCGGGAAATCAACCCCGACGCGCCCATCGCGGTGAACCGTGGCAATGTGATCAAACCAGGGGTGGACGCCCAACTCGACGAGTTGCGCCACATAGCCTATTCCAGCAAGGACTACTTGGTGCAGATGCAGCGTGCCGAGAGCGAGCGCACGGGCATTCCCAGCCTGAAGATTGCCTATAACAATGTGTTTGGCTACTACATTGAGGTTCGCAACACCCACAAGGACAAGGTGCCGCCCGAGTGGGTGCGCAAGCAGACCCTTGTCAATGCCGAGCGTTATGTGACCCAGGAACTCAAAGAATACGAGGAAAAGATCCTTGGAGCCGAGGAAAAAATACTCATCATTGAGGGTCAACTCTTTGCTGAGTTGGTGACTGCCGTCACGGAATACATTCCTGCCATCCAGCACGACAGCAATCTCATCGCGCAACTCGACTGCTTGCAGTCGCTCACGCACGTGGCGCTGGAAAACCGTTACAACCGGCCTGTGATGGACGAGTCGCTCGATATCGACATTGAGCAAGGCCGCCACCCCGTGATTGAGTGCCAACTGCCTCTTGGAGAGACCTATGTGCCCAACGATATCGCCCTGAGCAACGACAGCCAGCAAATCATGATCATCACCGGTCCCAACATGGCCGGAAAGAGCGCCCTGTTGCGGCAGACCGCCCTGATTGCCCTGATGGCTCAAATGGGCAGTTTTGTGCCCGCCCAGCGGGCCCGCATTGGCGTGGTGGACAAGATTTTCACGCGTGTGGGTGCCAGCGACAACATCTCGCTGGGAGAGTCCACCTTCATGGTTGAGATGACCGAGGCGGCGTCCATTTTGAACAATCTGAGCGAGCGAAGCCTGGTGCTGTTCGATGAGTTGGGCCGTGGCACGAGCACCTACGACGGCATTTCGATTGCGTGGGCCATTGTGGAATACATCCATGAGCACCGCACGCATGCCAAGACGCTGTTTGCCACGCATTATCACGAGTTGAACGAGATGCAGCGTTCGTTCAAGCGCATTGTCAACTACAACGTGTCGGTGAAGGAAATAGACGGGCGCGTGGTGTTTGTTCGCAAGTTGGTGAAAGGCGGCAGCGAGCATTCCTTCGGAATCCATGTGGCGAAAATTGCCGGTATGCCACCCACCATTGTGGACCGCGCCAACGAGGTGCTGTCGCAACTGGAAGCCAACAATCGCAACAATGAGGCAGTGACCAAGGATTTGAGCCAAGTGGGCAGCACACGTAGCGGTTACCAATTGTCCATCTTCCAACTCGACGACCCCGTGTTGGCACAAATCCGCGATGAAATCCTCACCATCGACATCAACAACCTGACGCCCATGGAGGCCCTGAACAAACTCGCGGCCATCAAGGGAATCCTCACCGGCAAGCACTTTTGAACCGAGTGACTACTCTTTGTCCTTGTAGCGCTTTAAATTGCGGTAAAACGAGGAAAGGGAATGGTAGCCCGACTGTTCGGCTACTTCGGCCATGGTCAGTTGCGGGTGGTTGCGCATGAGTTGCTTGGCATGATTGATGCGCAGTCCGTTGATGAATTCGGCAAAAGAAACCCCCATATTGCCGTTGATGGCCTCGTAGATGTAGCGTCGGTTGGTGCTTAGCCGTTGCGACAGGTCGGCCACCTTGAGGTCGGGCTTGAGATAAAGTTTCTCTTCCACGACCAGCGCCTTGATGCGCTCCCGCAATTCGGTGTATTTTTCTTCGGTGCTTTCGGTGGAAATCTGATTCTCTTCGCAGGTGCCGGCAGGTTCGTCAAGAGGTGCTTTCAGCATTTCTTCCTCGATTTGGGTTGCCGAAAAGTCGTGGTGCATCCCGATTTGAGCCAGCATGAACAACAGTGCCGAGAACAATGTCGATGCAATGGAAACAGCCCATGGTGCGCCATCGAATGGAGCCGGCCCCAAAATGTTGGCGGCAAACGAGAATACCCCCGTGGCAATAAAACACATCATGAGCCAGCGCAACGTCTCCAGCGTCCGTCCTTCG
>CACZNP010000238.1 GCA_902782545.1 uncultured Bacteroidales bacterium | reverse complement strand
TGCACCTCGTCGGGGCGGCAATTGGGCTTATCCACCTTATTAATTACAACAATGGGTTTGAGGCCCAGTTGCAGGGCCTTTTGAAGGACGAAGCGCGTTTGGGGCATCGGGCCTTCAAAGGCATCGACCAGCAGCAGGCAGCCATCGGCCATGTTGAGCACACGCTCCACCTCGCCGCCAAAGTCGCTGTGGCCCGGGGTATCGATGATATTGATTTTGTATCCGTTGTAGTTGATGGACACATTCTTCGACAGGATTGTGATTCCACGTTCCCTCTCCAAATCATTGCTGTCCAGGATTTGAGTGCCCATTTGCTGATTGTCGCGGAAAAGGTTACCCGCGGCAAGCATCTTGTCGACCAGCGTCGTTTTGCCATGATCCACATGAGCGATGATGGCAACATTTCTTATCTTTTGCATACCTTACTTATCTCTTTTGCGGCTGCAAAGTTACGGGTAAATGAGCGCAGAAACAAATTTTGAGGCAGAAATGCAACGACAAAATCACCAAGCATACAAATCTTTCACTCCGAATGAACTCAGGTTTTCTTGGTTGAGTGTGCACCGGTTTTTTGTTAAGTCCCTATGCCGGAACACCACCCTATCGATTGTCAACAAGTGATTTACGGAGCGGCGACACAAAAGATATTTGTGGATATTTGATGAAAAATGATTTGAGTTTGTTTTTTTTTGTATTTTTGCAAAAATACTGGTTTTTACTATGGAACTTCATTTTAACATTCAAGAAGAGGCGGCGCGTTGCCTGCTGTGCAAGGACGCTCCGTGTACCAAAGTGTGTGGTAAGGGTGACCCGGCACGTGCCATTCGTGCCGTGCGTTTCGGTAACGCCTCATTGGCAAAGCAGTGGGTGGCAAACTGCGACGAGCAAGACTTGGCACGCGCCCAAGAGGCTTGCATCCATTACGATCGGCCCATCCGCATCGCCGAGATGGTGCGGCAGATGCCCGATGCAGAACCCCGCAGCGATGCGCCAAGCCTGACCATCGACTTCTGTGGATTGCATTGCGAGAATCCGTTCTTTCTGGCTTCGTCGGCTATTTGCACCAACTATGACATGGTGGCACGTGCCTTCGACGCCGGTTGGGCCGGTGTGTTCTACAAAACCATCTGTCTCGACGACATCGTCGAAGTGTCGCCGCGCTTCGATGCCATCCCTCGCAACGGCGTGTGTGGTGACTTCAGCGCGTTCCGCAACATGGAGCAGTTAAGCGAGAATCCTGTCGAGGTCGACTTCGATATCCTCTCGCGACTCAAACGCGACTATCCGTCGAAGATTGTTGTCGCTTCGATCATGGGTAACTCCGAAGAGCAGTGGATCGAACTGGCCAAGATGGCCGAGGCGGCAGGAGTCGATGCCATAGAACTGAATTTCTCGTGTCCACAGATGCGCATTGCAGGAATGGGCAGCGACGTGGGCCAAGACCCCGAGTTGGTCCTCTTCTACACAGCCTACGTCAAGCAAACGGTTTCCATCCCCGTGATTCCCAAGATGACACCAAACATCACACATATGACTCAGCCGGCTCTGGCGGCGTTCTTTGCCAAAGCCGATGCCATCAGCGCCATCAACACCATCAAGAGTGTGACCATGAGCGATGATGCCAGCATCGGTGGAGTGAAAACCGTCTCAGGACTGTCGGGCCGCGCTGTGAAGCCCATAGCCTTGCGGTTTATTCTCGAAATGGCTAAGGTAGAGGTCATGAAGAACATTCAATTCAGCGGCATTGGAGGCATAGAGACATGGCGCGATGCGCTTGAATTCATACAATTGGGTTGTCGCAATGTGCAAGTGTGCACTGCGGTCATGCAATATGGATATCGCATCATCGACGACTTGAAACTGGGCATGCAGCACTACATGGCCAGCCGGGGTGTCAACAGCCTTGACGAACTGGTTGGGGAGCAATTACCGTATTTTGAGCGTCCCTGTTCACTCGATCGAACAACCGTGGTCTATCCGATGATTGACCGCGAGCGGTGCATTGGCTGCGGACGCTGTTTCGTCTCGTGTGAGGACGGGGGCCACCAAGCCATCACTTTCGACGAGCAACGCACTCCACACATCAACGGCAAGAAATGCGTGGGCTGTCATCTGTGCCGCCTCGTATGCCCCACTGGGGCCATCACCAGCGCAAAACGCATCCCAAAAATCTAATAAGCGTCAAGAGACAACAGTTGTGGGTGTGTCAAGTCCATTTTTTGACACACCCACATGATTAACTTCGGTTATTGGAAAAATCGTGTTTAATTCTCCTACTGCAACTTGAACTGCACCGGTAGCGTGTACTTCACACGCACGGGTTGGTTGTTCTCGTTGCGACCGGCCGTGAAGCCTTCGATCAACTTGCACACGCGCATTGCCTCGGCATCGAACGAGGGCAACTTTCCATTCTTGATCACCTTCAAATCGCTCAGCGAGCCGTCCTTCTCCACTACAAATTGCATGACCACGAAACCGTCGGCACCTTTTTCCTTGGCATCCTCGGGATACTGGATGTTGCTTTTCAGAAAATCGGACAATGCGGCCGCTCCACCAGGGTATTGGGGCTGTGTGGCCGCAACTTCGTAGATGGTGGTGTCGGTGCCGGCAACCGAGGCTTTGACCTTTGTGCGGAGTGCCTTCTTCGGTGCTTTTGCGGCTTTGGACTTACTGATTTTCTTTTTGGCGACAGTGGTCGTGCTGGCAAACAGCCTCTCACTTGACTTTTCGCCTGCGGCAGGCAATGAAATGACCAGTGTCAACGCCAACGCCAGTGCCATGCGGCACACGTTTCTCACACTTGTTTTGCAAACCGATTTGTTCATCATTATTTTTTCTTTTTGGCTTCTTTAGGAACGGAGAATTTTGAGGCATCAATGCTTGAGGGCAATTCGATGCTCTCGACGGTCGTGGTTGTAGCACCCTCGGAGTCTTTCTCCACAATCTTCATCACGATGCCTTCCCAGATGTAGTATTCGACAGTGGATTCACTCTTCTTGCCCTTGAACACATCGCACTGCTTGCCATTGACATTAGCGGTGCCACTCTTCACGATCTTACACCCGCTTACCGTCTTTGCACCGCTACCCAGGTAGTTGGTCTCGTTGTTCTTCATTTGCATCCAACCAATGCTCCTGCTGTACATGTAGTGCTTGTCATCAACGATGATGTTGATGATTTGGGGGCCATCCAC
>CACZNP010000237.1 GCA_902782545.1 uncultured Bacteroidales bacterium | reverse complement strand
CAAGAACTGCTTCCTGCAAGCAAAAAGGGCGTGGGGGCCGGACTGGGGCAAACCTATATGGAAGATATCGTCACGCTCAATGCGCACAGTATCACTATCAATGTGATCATCAACCAAATGATTGCGCTGTCACCCATCTGGAAAAACAATATTGAGTACCGCTACGGAGGACGCTCCTATTACATCGATGGTGATGAAATTGTTTCATGGGACCGACATCTGAATTTCTATCAAGCGCACAACGTAGTGGTGAGCGCCATTATTCTCATCACGCCCACATCCACCGACCCGGCACTCAACAGCGTCTTTTGCCACCCCGAAAATAACGGAGGTTTTTACACCATGCCCAACATGACAACGATGGCCGGCGTTAATGCCTATTCGGCCATCATCAACTATTTGGCGAGCCGATATAACGGTAGCGGTCATGGTCGCATCCATCACTGGATCATGCACAACGAGGTGGATATGGCTACCATGTGGACCAACATGGGTTCACTGCCCGAACTGACCTACCTCGATGCCTACATGAAATCCATGCGACTGTGCCATAACATCGTGCGACAGTATGACCAACATGCAGCCATCCTCGCATCGTTCACCCACAACTGGACGGTCACCACCGACGGTGACTATCCATCACGCTCCATGATGGAACACATTGTCCAGTATTCAAAGGCCGAAGGCGACTTTTGGTGGGGATTGGCCTGCCACCCCTATCCTCAGGATATCAACCTGCCCGACTTCTGGATCGATGACACACAGTCCACCTATTCACAAAACACCGGTTATGTGACATTCAAGAATCTTGAGGTCATCAACGATTGGATCCAGATGCCCGACCACTTGTACAAGGGAACTGTCAAGCGGAAACTCTTCCTCTCGGAGAATGGAACCAACTCGCTTTCCTACAGTGAGAAAGATTTGGCGCGCCAAGCCGCTGGAGGTGCCTGGGCTTGGAAAAAGGCCAACGCACTGCCAGGAATCGATGCCATCATGTGGCACAACTGGATGGACAACCGAGAGGAATTCGGACTACGCATCGGACTTCACTATTACCCCGACGATGAAATGAATCCTGGCGGCAACAAACCTGTGTGGCATGTATGGAAAGCCGCCGGCACCGAACAGGAGGACATGGTATTCGACACCTACAAGGAGATCCTTGGAATCAGCAACTGGAATGACATATTCCTAACAAAACCTTAGCATTGCCACTTAGCCTGAATACAAAATAACGGGCTGTTGCGCAATGTTTTGGATGATTGCCATATCTGAGCATGAAGCCTCGATCCATTGCTGGCTCAGATTTCAGTGACTACTTCTCGAAAGTGACAAACGATGGTCACTGCATGCGCTTGAGCACGTTGTAACTGGGAAGGATGCCCATCTCACCGGCTTTGCTCAGGTCGGCCACACCTCGCTCCTTGTTGCCCAGGCGAAGATACATCAGACCGCGGTTGTAGTAGGCCTCGCCCAGGTCGGGCTTGAGTTCAATGACCTTGTTGTAGCAACTGATGGCAGCCGTGTAATCACCCTGCAACATACAGGCGTTTCCTTTGTTGAAAATGGCATAGACACTCTTGGGTGACAGGGAAATCATCGAATCAAGGTCGGCAATGACCAAATTCAGGGCCTCCACATCCTCACGCTGCCGCAACATGGCACGCGCCTGTGCATCGGTCGTCACCGACTCATCCCGGGCGTCTGTTTGGCTCATTTGGTAACTCATATAGTGGGCACAGGCGCGCAGGAAATAGGCCAGCGCAAACTTGGGGCTCACAGCAATGGCGCGGTCGGCATCGGCAAGGGCGGCGGCAGGGTTTTTCACCAGCAAGTAGTCAACGCCACGGGCAAAATAGTCTACCGACCGTGGCTGTGCGGTCGACAACAAGCCATTGTAATACTCTATGCTGGCAAAGTGCCGGTTTATCTCGTTTTCATCAAGACGCTGGTCGCCACTCACCAGCGCCAGGGTGGCCGGCAACATGCGTGAGTCGTTCACCTCGGTGATTTCACGCATGAAATAGGTGGCACCGTTCAATTTGTTGTCACGGAGATAGTAAGTGAGCGTGAACATGGGTTCGGGTTCTATCTCCACATTGGCATTCTGGATGCGGCCACGCTGTTTGTTGGCGTACTCGGGTTTGATGGGATTCTCGGGAGAAACAGTGAGCAGGGTGTTGAAACGGTTCACAATCTCGTCGGCACTCTCAGGTTCGCTCTGACCGGTGAGGGCTTGTTGCTCACGCTTGCGGATAGCGGCGGTTGCCTCAATCTCGGCAGGATTGAAGGTCGACACATGGGTTTTCTTACTCTTGAAAATGGACAATGCCCGTTCATAGTCGGCATTGCCGCCACGGGTATTGCCCATGCGGCGTTTCGCTTCGCCGCGAGCCATGAAACCAGCCTCAAAGGTGGGATATTTCTCCAGTATCACGTCATAGTCGGCAACGGACTGGCGGTACTGTCCCGTACGGAAATAGAGCATGGCACGGTTATAGAGAGCCATGAAGTTGCCCGGATCGCTTTTGAGCACAAAATCAAAATCACTGATGGCCTTGTTGTTCTCGCCCACCTCGGCGAGCAACAATCCGCGGTTGAAATGCGCCTCGATACTGGCGGGATCCAACCCCACAGCGTAGTCATAGTCGGCCATTGCCCCAAAGTAATCATCGAGGTTGTACTTCATGAAAGCGCGGTTGATGAAGTACCCGGCATAGTGGGGCTCAAGTTTGATGGCCTCGTCCATATCGGCCAATGCGGCGGCAAAGTCGTTCTGCGAGCGCGTCTCAATCTCGGCTCGCATCACATAGGCACTGGCGTTGTTCTTCGACAGTTCCAACGATTGGTTGATGTGCGACAGAGCGGCAACAGTGTCCTTACGCAATAGGTTCAAATGGGCAAGACCCAACTGGGCACGGTCGTTCTTCGGGTCAACGGTGAGCAAGCGGTCATAGGCCTGTTGCGCGGCATCAAAGTCACGCAGTTCACTGTAGCACACAGCCGAGTTCATCAAGAACGTCTTGTCCTCGGGCATCAGCCGAAGGCCCTCTTTGTAGTCGGCAACGGCGCCTTTGAAATCTCGCAGGTTTTGTCGGGCAATGCCGCGCACCTGATAGGCATCGACAATAAACGGATTGCGCTCGATGGCCAGCGATGCATCGGCCTGGGCACCTTGATAGTCCTCCAGATTGATTTTTGCCACGGCACGGTAAAAATAGGGCTCGGCGAGAAATGGTTTGGCCTTGATTACCTGGTTGAAGTACTGGATGGAAAGGACGTAGTCCTCAAAGTAAAGGGCGTTGCGACCTATATTGAGCACTTGCGACGTATTGATTTGCGACAAGGCGCAATGCCATGTCAGCAGCAAGGCCAACAACCACCCCACTCGGCTATGTGTGTCAATTGTCATCTACCCGTTCTTTTGGGGCAAAAGTACTATAAAAACTTAAAAGAATGGAAACGATTTGCATCATTTAAGAAAAATAACGAACTTTGAAAATTATTTATCACTGCAACGCTGAATAAATGAAAACAACTATCATCATATCACTTTTGGCTGTGGTCTTGTTGATGCCTCAACCACTGCAAGCCAAGAAAAAACAAAAAAAATATGCCAAAACCGAGGTGAGCCTCGAATCAGAAAAAAAACCTGAACAGCCCATGACTGATGTTGCACTCACCAATCCCAAGCAACAACTCTACGGTGAATGGGACATCATCACCCTGCGTAAAAAGCCGGTCAGCACCCAGGGACGTGCCTATCTGTATCTGGACTTTGCCAACTATCATGTGTACGGCAACACGGGTTGCAACAGTATCAATGGACGATTCCAGCAAAATGGGCCCAACATCAGTTTCAAAGATTTCATCACCACCGAACTGAGTTGCCACAGTGTCACCAAAGAGCGCGATATCCTCAAGGCACTGGGCGAGGTGCAACGGCTCACGCTCAGCACTCAATACAACATCGAGTACCTGAATCTGCTCAATGGCAAAGGAAACGTTATCATGGTGCTCAAGCGCCACAATTTGGACCTGATGAACGGCGTGTGGAGGGTCAAGGAGGTTGACGGCACAAACGTCTTTGAGAAGAATGTGCGCATGGTCATCGATGCCGAGATGCAGACCTTGCACGGCAACACGGGATGCAACATCATCAACGGTAGCATTCACATTGACCCGAGCAAAGACTTCGCCATTCAGTTTGAGGACATCCACACCACTGGAAACATCTGCGACGACATGACCACCGAAACTGCCATACTCATCGCGCTGGAACAAGCCGAAAGTTGCAAGCGAATCAATGACAATGAAGTGGCATTGCTCGACAACAAGGGGCACATTGTCCTCGATCTCCAACGCATCACCTTGGAAAGAAATAATTAGTAAGGGCCTGTAAACGATTAAACGGGTAAACAAAACTCAACCAGTTTTTGTTTACCCGTTTAATCGTATTTGTGGGTTTTATTGTATGCTATCGTCCAATTCGCCGAAATCGCTGATTTCCTCCTCATCAAACTCATCCTCGCCGTAGAACTCTGCGTCATGGTCATCGATGGCGGTATCAACCACTTTGGCCACCGCAGGGCTGAATGTCTCAAAATCCACATTCTCCTTGGGGGCTTTTCCTTCCTTGCGCTGACACAACGGGTCGTGGAGAGTCTTTCCGGGGACCACTTCTTTGAGTTTCATATAGAAGTAACGCTCTGTCATGTAGTCGAAAACGAATTTCAATTTTTGTCCCTCGTCCTCAATCAACTCATCGAGGTGTGTCTCGTCCATCAACCAGATATCCTCATCGCTGTCGGTGCCCATGTCCATGAAAGTCACTTCCTTTTCCTTGTTCCAGTCATCGTCACAAATGTAGAAAGAGTCCATCTGGTCCTTGGCATAACCAGCAGCATCGAGAATGGCGTTGCGCAAGCGCATGAACGTATCCTCTGAGTCGATGGCTATCTCGAGTTTGAAATTCTCTGATTCTTCCGATCCTACAAGAAATTTATAAACCATACTTAGATTGTTATGTGGTCTGTTAATGATTACGCTGCGAAATTAATAATAAAAATCATTAAGCAAGCATTTTTGCACATTTTTTTTTGCACAACCCATAAAAAACTCTCTCGCCTACTTTTATAATAATAAAAACCACCGATTTCACACCGGTGGTTAATACCTTATTATATATTTAATGACGGTTTTAGGGAATCAAACCATAGGACCGGAACACCTTCTGGATCTTCTCCAGGGCCATGGTCACCTGTTCTTTGGTGTGCGTCGCCATCAGGCTGAAGCGGATAAGGGTGTCGGTCGGTGCCACGGCAGGCGACACCACGGGATTGACAAAGATGCCCTCATTGAGCAGGTCGCGAGTGATGGCAAATGTTTTGTTGTTGTCGCGGATAAACAACGGGATAATCGGGGTCTCGGTGGCTCCAATCTCGCAACCCATCTCGCGGAACCCATTCAGGGCATACCGAGTGATATCCCACAGATGCTGCTGACGCTCAGGTTCACTCTCCATGATATCAAGGGCCGCACCCACAGCAGCCGTCGATGCCGGTGTGATGCTTGCCGTGAAGATGTAACTGCGAGAATGGTGACGGAGATAGTTGGT
>CACZNP010000236.1 GCA_902782545.1 uncultured Bacteroidales bacterium | reverse complement strand
TGGAGATGATCATCATGATGGTCACCATCCATCCCAACTGGCGGAAGAACACACCCGTCATGCCCGTGACCAGGGTGAGCGGGAAGAACACCGCAATCAGGGTCAGTGTGGAGGCAATTACCGAGATGGCCACCTCGTTGGTGCCATGCACGGCGGCTTGTTTGGGTGCCGAGCCACGCTCGATGTGGGTGGTGATGTTTTCCAGCACCACGATGGCATCATCCACCACCATACCGATGGAGATGGACAGAGCCGAGAGCGATACAATGTTGAGCGAGTTGCCTGTGGCAAAGAGGTAAATGAACGATGCAATCAGCGAGATGGGGATGGTGAGCACGATGATGATGGTTGCCCTCCAACGTCCCAGGAAGAAAAACACCACAATCACCACAAAGAGCAGTGCAAAGAACACCGTCTCGGCCAGTGAGGCGATGGTGTTGCGGATGTTGTCGCTGGTGTCGACAATGTAGTCGAGTTTCACATCGCTGGGCAGGTTTTTCTGGATACTGGGCAGTTCCTTTTTCACCTTGTCGGAAATCTGCACCGAGTTGGCTCCACTCTGCTTCTGGACGATGATCATGGCACCTTGCACTCCGTTGGTGTAGGTTTCCTGTGCCCTTTCCTCGAGCGAGTCGTCGATGCGTGCCACATCGCTCAGATGCACCACGCCACCATTGGCATATCCCACAACCATGCCCGCCATCTCCATGGGGTCTTTGTATTCGCCCTGCACACGGAGCGCGTAGGTCTCGTTGCCGATATCGAAGGTACCTCCGGGAATGTTCCGGTTCTCGGCACCAATGAGCGATGCGATGGTCTCAACACTCAGGTTGTAGGCTTCGAGTCGGATGGGGTCGATGTAGACGTGAATCTCGCGCTTGGGAGCACCGGCAATCGACACCGAGCCCACTCCGTCGACACGAGCCAGAGGGTTTGCCACATTCTCATCGAGAATCTTATACAGTCCCGGTGTGCTCTCATGTGCCTGTGCCGACAGCAGCACGATGGGAATCATATCGGTGCTGAACTTGAAGATGACAGGGGTTTGTGCATCATCGGGCAGATAACTCGAAATCATGTCGAGTTTGTCACGAACATCGTTGGTCAATGCGTCGATATCGTATCCATACTCAAACTCCAGCGTGATGATGGAGATGTTTTCCCGCGAGTTGCTGGTGATGTGTTTGAGGTGCTCCACACTGTTGAGCGTGTTTTCGAGCGGTCGGGTGAGGTTTTGCTCAATATCCTGTGCGCTGGCTCCCTGATAGGTAGTCATCACCATGATGGTGTTGGTGTCTACATCGGGGTAGAGGTCAATGGGGAGTTGCCGCAGTGAGAACAAACCAATGATGACGACAGCCACAAAGACAAGAATGGTGGTCACCGGTCGTTTTACTGAACTGGAATATAGACTCATACTAATGTGTTACGTACTGATTGTTAAGTAAAAAGATTTAAATGACAGTGCCGGAGTGGTTATTTTTGTACTTCGACTTTTGCACCGTCCACCAGGCGGCTTTGTCCGGTTAAGACCACTTTTGTGCCGTTGTCAAGCCCTCCGAGCACCTCGTAACGGTCGCTCATGCGTCGTCCCAGTTGTACTTCTCTGAAGGACACCGTTCCATCGGTGTTGTAGACATACACATATCGTACACCTGAGCCAATTTGTTTTTGGATGGCGCGGTCGGGGACGACCACACTGCGCGAGGTGCCATAGTTAAAGGAGACACGTGCAAACATGCCCGAGTGCACTCGGTTGGCGGTGTTGTTGATGGCCACTTCCACTTGGAATGTGCGGGTGGACACGTCAATTGACGGATGAATCAGGTGAACGGTTCCCGGGAAGACCTCGTCGCCGTAGGTGTCGAGTTTCACCTCCACGCCCATGCCCACTTTCACTTGGGGGAACTCACTCTCGTTCACATTCACAATCACTTTGAGTGGTTGTTGCTGTTCGATGGTGAGGATGGGTAATCCGGCGGGCAGGTCACCGGCATCGTAGTTTTTGGCGGTGACAACCCCGCTCACCGGCGATGTGAGCACAGTGTTCTCTCTCATGGTGCGCAATTGCCGGCTGCTGGCCTCAAGAGCCCGGATTTGTGCATCGTATTGCGCTTGCATTTGGTCCACCGTCTGTTGTGTTCCTCCACCAATGCGCACAAGTTCTTTGGCACGTTCCAAGTCGCGTTTTTGGTTGGCAATTTGGATTTGTTGTTGTGCGATGGCTGCGTTCTGGGTGGCGATGTTCACGTCATCGAGGATGACCACGCTTTGCCCGGCACGTACATGGCTGCCCACATCCACCAGGATGCGCTTGATGCGAGCCCCTGAGTTAGAGGTGATGTTGTTGGTTTTGAAAGCCTCGACAGTGGCAGTGTATTCACTTCTGTTGGGCACTTCCTGCACAAAGACCGACTGCACAGTCACCAAAGGCAGTTCTTCCTTTGCGCCTTTGTTCTCATTCTTGCCTGAGCATCCTGCGAGAAGCAGAGTAGCCAGGACGATTCCGAAAAGATGTTTAGTATTCATTATGTAGTGTGATATTTATTGTCGGTTTGTAATTATCGGTTCACATAATGGGTATTTCCCAGCACCAATTCAAGGTCGCTCTCAGCGACCAGATAGTTGTAGATGGCTTGATAGTACGACAGCCGAGCGTTCATCAACGCGTCCTCGGTGTCGCGCAGTTGGATGAACGAGGCGGCCCCCATCTTGAAACTCTGCTGCATGATGTCGTTGGCCTTGGTGGCTTGTTTCACGCCTCCTTCGTTCGATTCTATTTGTTGCAGGCTCTTGTGGATGTTGTCCACCTGGCTCTGGACCTGCATTTTCAGCGATCGTTCCAGGTTTTCCCGTTGCCACTTCATTTCGCGTACAGCCACCTCGGCTTGTCGCTGGCGGAAGTAGCGTTGACCACCCTGGAAAAGGGGAATTGACAGGGTGAGTCCCACCGTAGAGTAAGGATTCCATTTGAAATTCTTGAACGGGCTGCCGTTGGACATGGAGTTCCACATGTAGTTGGCGTTTCCGGTCAGGGTGGGGTACCAGGACATTTTTTGCACATTGAGCGCCTTTTTCAGGTAGTCGGTCTGCAGGTCCAGGCTCTTGAGGTTGGTGTTGTTCACCAAAGCCGTGTCGGTGGTGATGGTTCGGTCGTACATCGCTGCCTTGAACTCATCGAGGCTTTGGCTGGGTGCGATGTTTGCCCGCACATCCATACCCATGAGCACCTTGAGTTGCAGGAGCAACAGGTCGATGGAGTTCTCGGCCTCAAGGATTGACGGCTCCAGATTGGTGACCGCCACATTGGCCCTCAGCACATCATACTCGCTTGCTGTTCCCAGTTCAAATTTCTTCTGGTATATGTCGGCATTGAGTTGTGCCGTGGAGTGGTTCTCTTCGATGACCTTTTTGGTATCCTTGGCCAGCAACAGTGCATAGTAGGCGTTTTTCACTTGATTGACCAGCGACAATTTGTTGGCTCGTGCTTTCTCGATGTTTTGCAGGATTTGGTTGTCGCTCAGTTTGATGGTCTTCCACAGGGTGGGCATGATGATGGGCACCGACGCATTGAAACCGGTGGAGTGCTGGTTGTCCATACCCATTTTGATAGTCATAGACCCCTCTCCCGTGTTCATGGTCATGGTTTGCTTTGCCAGGGTGCGTGTGTACTGGCCGGTGAAATTGATGGTGGGCAACAATTGTCCCAGCGTCTCTTTCTTGGAGTAATCGGTCCGTTCAATCTCCATTTCGTTGATGCGGATGGTGGGGTTGTCGCTCAGTGCGATGCGCACGCACTCGTCCAGGCTGAGCATCAGCGGCGAAGTGGTGGTTTGCGCGCTGAGTCCCGTGGTGCCAATCAGCAGTGCAAGTGCAATGATAATGCGGTGATAGGTCATGATTTATAGGTTTTTGATATTATCTTGATTGTGAATGAAATCGTCGATGAACTGTATGCCTTCGATGGTGGCAATGCCTCGCAGGAAATTGAGAAATGCGCCCTCAAACACTTTGACCGCGTCGAACCCATAGTCGTTCAGCCGGTCGTTTTCGTTGAGGTTGCGCATGGTGGTCATGAACAGGAAAGCCGCAATGCGTGTGTCGATGTCCTGCATCACGTGCCCTTCGGTTTGGGCTTTTTGCAGCACTTGGCTCAGCCCCATCACAAAATCCTTTTCCTTGGCCTTGTGTTTCTCGTGAATCTCGGGATAAAGGCGCTTGAGTTCGTCGATAAAGGTCATAGGAGTGCTTTGCAAGTACTTGCGCACATGAGTGAAGACCTTGAAAAGTGCGTCAAAGCAATTGTCGGCGGTAGCGAAAATTTGCTGCAACACCATGTCTTGTTTCTCATGGTCGCGTCGCAGGCTTTCCATGATGAGGCTTTTCTTATCCGGGAAAGTTTCGTAGAGCGTGCGCTTGGAGATGCCACAACTGTGTGCCACCATGTCCATTGTCATGGCCGATGGCCCTATGCGTGACAGCAGATTCCCGCTCACCTGAAGTATTTGTTCTCTTGTATCCATTGAGTACTGAATGACTATTCAGGGCACAAAGTTACGGGAAAACTCTGAAAACCCAAAAAGTTTTCTAAGTTTTTTCAGGGAACGAGGCAAAAAAGTTTTCTCAAGGGGTCAGTTACTTTTTCCAGTGGATTTTTGCGATGACGGGATAGTGGTCGCTGGGAGTGTGGCGCCGGTAGCGTTGCACCTGAATTTGTTGTGGGCCGTTCTCGGTCGTTGACTTCTCCAAATGGTTGATGTCCATGGTCCAATAGCCGTTGGTGAGCACTCCGTAGTTGTCGACGGCAAAACCTGGCGACACAAAGATGTGGTCAATGCGGGATTCGGTTTTCAAATCAGGGTCAAAGTCGACAAAGGTGCCGTTCTCGGCAAACCTGAGCCTTGCGTGTGTGTACGAGTCATTGAGGATGCCACTCTTGCTGAAAGTGCTGTATACCTCATCGTTTTGGTCAACATTGAAGTCACCCGTGAGCACCACAGGGGCCCCTTTGGCAATGGAACGAATGCGTTCCACCACCAGTTTGGCACCCTCTCGTCTTGCCACCACCCCGATGTGATCCATGTGCAGGTTGAACATGTAGAAGGTGAAGCCTCCCTTGCGGGTTTTGAATTTTCCCCATGTGCACACCCGTCGGCATGCGGCATCCCACCCGAAACTCACCTGTTCGGGGGTCTCGCTGAGCCAGAATGTGCCGGTATCGAGCAGGCGCAACTTGTCTTTCTTGTAGAAAATGGGCGAGAACTCGCCGGTGTCTTTGCCGTCGTCACGTGCACGCCCGATCGCGTCATATCCATCGAGCATCTCAAGCATGTCCTGCATTTGACCGTACAGCACCTCTTGCCCACCGAATGCATCGGGTTGCTCAAAGTTCATCTGGTCGCACATCACTTTGCAGCGTGGCTTCCACAGTTCACCTTTTTCCTCATCGCTGGTCAAGTACAACCGGATATTGTAGGTTCCTATCACAAGTTGTTGTGCGCTGCATGCCAGAAATGCCAGCAGCATTGTCATGGTCAAGAAGAAATGTCTCATAGTGTGACTACATGTTAGTGATTACAGCGCAAATATACTCATTTTTTGTGAATGTTGTATAGTGAAAGTATGGCTCATTTTCTGTAAATTTGCGCAGGATTCCTTTGACAGGGAACCCATAATCTTTTTAAGTTTATCAGTTATGAAAGAGTTTCTTGATGATAAGACCGATGTACAGGTCAATCACACCATTGGATGCCAGATTGTTTATATTCTGCTTGGCCTTTTGATGGCGGCAGCGGCATGTTTTTATCTGTTGAATGGAGGCGGGAACAACTGGCAACGTTATTTGTTGGCACCACTGTTGGCCGTTTTCTCGGTATTCGGTGTCTATCGCTTGATAAAAACCATGATAAAAGAGCGTGTCAACAAAATCCCGGCACTCACTGTGACCCGTAACAGTTTGATTTTGTCGAGAAAAAAAGAGGAATTCAACGAGATTCCTTTCGACGCAATCGAGAAGTTTTGGATACAGCGTGTGAGAACGGGGAAAAACAGATACACCAATTACCTGAAAATCAATTATAAAGATGATGGAGAGGGCGCCGATGGCAAAAGGTTCGAATTGGTCGACAGGATTGATTGTAGCGGTTTGAATATGCGTAGCGACAAGTTGTTGGCCTTGCTGCGTGAAAGATTGAGCAAGCATAACGAACAATCAATCAATTAACTAACTAACAGAGGCAAAGTATCATGAAGTCATCAAGCAACATACGAGAGGTCATCGCATTTTTGCAGCAATTGCAGGTGCATAACGACCGTGCATGGTTCAAAGCGCACAAAGACGAGTACGAAGCGGTTCGCAAGCCTTGGGAGGCCGACATGGAGCGCCTCATCTCACTGGTGAGTCAATTCGACGGGAATGTGCGGGGGCTTGATTTGAAAGGGTGCGTTTACCGCATCTATCGCGACATCCGGTTCAGCCACGACAAGAGCCCCTACAAGAATTATTTCTCGGGCGTGCTGGGCAAGGGAGGGCGACATACTGTGATGTCGGGGAGTTATGTTCATTTCCAGCCCGACAACATCATGTTGGGTGGCGGTGTGTGGTGGCCCCAGAAACCCATCCTCGACAAGTTGCGCGCACTCATCGACGCCGAACCCGACGAATTCTTGAAGATTGTAACCGCCCCCGAGTTCACAAGCCGTTTCCACTGGGAAAGCGACGCACTCAAGACGATGCCCAAAGATTATCCGCGGGAGCATCCATTGTCCCAATACCTTAAAATGAAAGAATACATTGTCATGATGCGCCCAGGCCTTGATTATTTTGACTGCGACGACTGGGTGGAGCGTGTGGCCGCCGATTTGCATCACCTCCAACCCCTTCATGACTTCCTTAACTACGTGTTCGAGTGAATCGGGATGCGTTTTCAGGCGTGTTTTCATGCCGCTGAACAATCTGCTCCTTATTCAGAGCGACAGGTATCGTAATATTTTTTTGTTTTTTCATCGGTGTTGCACTATCTTTGCAATACCGAACCATT
>CACZNP010000235.1 GCA_902782545.1 uncultured Bacteroidales bacterium | reverse complement strand
TAACGCTCGCCAAACCGGCTCACCATCGTGCGCCACATCTGGTCCCAGTCGTCACCCATCACCACCAGGTGCGACCAGTCGTTGAGCACAGCCCAGTCGTGACGACCAATTTCATGGTCCAACTGATTCTTGCCCCAACCACTGTAACCCACAATAAACTTGATACAGCCTTCAATGGGTTCTCCACTGCCCAGATAACGCTTCACCGACTCAAAGTCACCCCCCAAGTATAACCCGCTGGCCACTTCCAGCGACTTGGGAATCACATCATTGCCCAGTGTGTGCAGGAAGAACATCACCTCCAGTTCCACCGGACCGCCCAAGTACAAGGGAATCTCGGCGGCATGGGGCATGTCGGGCAGCACATGAGCCAGCGTGTAGTTGGTGGGACGGTTCACAATCAGCCCCATGGAACCTTCATCCCCTTCCTCGTCGTGGTGAATGAGCAGCACCACCGAGCGGGCAAACACATCATCGCCCACGGTGGGTTTTGCCACAAGCAACGACCCCGGCACGGGCTGCGGTTGCTCATCGGTCAGGTTGAATATGTCACGGTCCAAGTCATTCATCGCTATGCAAATTTACACAGAATCTTTTGCTAACAATACTATTTTGGCACAAAACTTGTCACAATCCACAGGAATTTGCTATTTTTGCATATAACACAGACAATAACACAACGGATGAAAGTACTGAAATTTGGAGGAACATCGGTGGGATCGGCCACAAGCCTGATCAACGTCAAGAACATCGTCGAGAGCGAGCAGCAACCCGTCATTGTGGTGGTGAGCGCACTGGGCGGAGTCACCAACCAACTCATTGAGATGACCCAACTGGCCATGCGGCACGACAGCGCCTACGAGGCCATTCTGGCACAGGTCAGGCAACGCCACCTCGACATCATTGCACAGGTGGTGCCCCACGACAGGCAGCATCAGGCGCGCCAAGTGGTGGAACAGTTCATCGATGGCAACCTCACTTCGCACTATTCCATCCTGTGCCTCAACAACGGCCTGAACCACACGGAGCAACGGCACCTGGCCGACACCATTGTGTGTCACGGCGAAATCTTGTCGAGTGCCATTGTCGCAAGCATGATCGATGATGCCGCGCCCTACTATTCACCATCGTTCATCAAGACCACGCCTGATGCCGAGGGCAAACCCATCCTCGACGAGGCACTCACCGAGCAACTCATCCGCCAAGTGTTGGCCCACTGCGGGCACCGGCGTATTGTGCTGCAAGGATTCATTGCACAAGATGCACACACAGGACAGGCAACCACGCTGGGACGCGGAGGGAGCGACTTCACTGCCGCACTGGTGGCGGCAGCACTCAATGCCGAGGCACTGGAAATCTGGACCGATGTGGACGGTTTCTACGACAGCGACCCGCGACACAACCCCCAGGCACGGCTATTGCAACACATGACCTATGCCGAAGCGCAACGACTGTGCGACGCCGGTGCCAAGGTCATCTATCCGCCCACCATCGCTCCGGTGGCGGCACGAGGCATACCCGTGTGGGTGAAAAACACCTTCAACCCCACAGCACCCGGAACACTCATCAAGGGATAAAGGCATTTGTTCACATCCCAACAAAAAATTCGGGCGGGACGGCTTCAAACAGCCATCCCGCCCTACTAAAATATAATTAAGAAACTGCTAATTCCTATCAGTTGCCCTGATTCAGCAGAATATTGACCAGGAAGGTGACATCGGCAACACCGGTCTCGCCGTCGCCGTTCACATCGCTGCGCTCATTCGAGGTACCTTCCATCACAAGCGACACCAGCATGGTGAGGTCGGCAATACCCACTTCACCATCACCGTTCACATCGCCCACCAAGAATTCCGGAGCCTTCTTGGTGACCACAATTGTCATGGCCTCAGGATCAACGGTAAGGGTGTACTCGCCGGCTTCCACAACCCTGAAGTTCGAACCATCAACCAGGTCGATGGACACGTTCAGTGTTTGGGCATTGATCTCGAAGTAACCCACTTGGTTCTCATCGATACCACCATACCACTTCCAGTCATCGCCATCGGGAACGATAATCTTGAACTCTTTATTGGCTTCCATTTCAACGGTGGCAACAAACTTGCCAGTCTCCTCGTCCTCTTCCATCTTCAGAGCCTCGTCGGTAGCCCATTCGTTGAAGTCACCGCTCACATAGAACTCAGGCACATCACCCTGGGTGACGTGATAAATCAAACTTGCACCAGGATAAGAGAACTTGATGTCGCATTTGCGACCCTTGACACCTTCGGGCAGAGGCTCGGCAGTCACATCGACCTGCACAGTGCCAGCGAATTCTTCATCTTTATCCAATTCGTCGGTGAGTTCAACATTCAGCCATTCGGGCAAATCCTCACCTTTTGCATCGGTCAACATCCAGTCTTCCGAAGACTTGTAAGAGTAAATCGAGATACCTTCGAGAGTTTCGGAAGATCCATCAGAGAATTCATAGGTCTTCGAGATGATTCCGCCCGCGTTGGGGAAATGATACTCACCATTCTCCACATTGTAATTATAAACCATGAAGGGCATTGCCACATCCAAGAAAATGGAAGGAGCACTCTTCACAACAAGGCTTTGGAAGAAATGCTCAAGCGAGATAAGTTTCAACTCGCCATCCTCATTCTTGCCACCCAGATAACCTGCAGTCACATAGTTGTCACCCATGTTGTCGGTGGGAATTGACAAGGTGAACTCTTGAACCTCGTCCACATCGTAACCCGTGAGCACAACCACGATGTCATCGTCAATTTCGGGTTCGATGTCGTAGGTCAATTCGCCATCTACCTCCTTGAAATAGAATTCCACCCATCCGTCTTCTGCTTTGTTTTGTTTAATACTTTCTGCAGCACTTTTCGGAAGTATGCCTTCTGCCGAAGCAATCGTGTCGCCAAGCACGGCCACCCAATTGTTTTCTTCCGAAGGTTGCTCTTTCACCTTGATGATATACATGTACAAAGGAACATCGGCAGTGGCAATTGCGCTGTAATCGATAACACCTTTCTTGACAGCATAGGGATAGGAAGGTTTCTCAAAACCTGCTGCGATATGATCATAGCCCTGGGCATTCTTTCCGAACCATGCTTCCCAATCTTCACCATCTGCCACTCCCACCGATGCATTGGAGTAGTTTTCCCAGCCGCTGATAGTCGGCACACGGGGGCGAAGAGCCATATAGGAAGCGGCGGCATACGACTCACCATAGGTCTCATCCGGCTCATTGGGGTCGTTGTATTCAGGGAACGAGTAAAGATAACTTGTATATTGCTTACCTTGGTAACTACCATTGATAAAATAGGTGGCCGCGTCGTGGCCGGCAGTGACAGTGAATTGGGGCACTGAATCGGACTCGCCATCTAACCAACCCCAGACCAAATCCTCACCTTCCACTTCATCCCAAGTGCGCGCCCAAGTAGTTCCTTGTTTGGCAAAATATTGCACTTTCCAATTCATGGCTGTAGCACCCTCGGTGGCCTGGCCATGGAATGTCACATCGCGAAGCGGGTACATCAGAATGCTTGAAGAATATGAACCGTAACCAGCAGTCGTTCCCGACATGTAGAAGGCTCCACGGGGACGCATGTAAAATGCTTCAACAGCACCGACTGCTTTTTTGGGACCGCGGTCGGCTTTGGTGGCCTTGGCCCATTTCACACGTTCGGGTACAGCCATTTGCTTGGCCATGACTGGATGCACCCTTTCTTTCTTCACGGCCTTGGCCGCAACAGACTTTTTCTCGAGATGGGGAACTGCTGCAATCGTTGTGATGGCGATGGCAACACCCATCAAAGACAGTAAAATCTTTTTCATAGTCTTAAGTGTTTAAAAATGTATAAATAATAACTTCATCTCATCATTGTAATATCAATGTCAGCGCAGTGACATCATCGTCGGCCGACACAAGCCGCACTTCAGTAGGAGACAGCAGCGAATTGGGACGTATTTCAAATGTTGTCGAACTCAAATAGTTGCAGAAATCCTGAAGAGCCTCCACACGTTGCAAATAGACCTTGGCGTTGGAATCGCCCTCGCCATTAAACACAAAGCGCACTTGATTGTCACTGACACGCTCCACATCCAGGTACAGATTACAAGTGGAGTTGCGCCCATTGGCACGCACTGCAAATGTGAAAGTGAATGTTTCCTGCGCTGCAACGTAGGAAATATCAAAGTACTTATATCGCAATGTTGCCTTATTATATGCTTTCAGGCCTGCTTCAAAAATGGAAATGAAATCTTCTAAATCGCCAGCATAACCGTTTTCCACCATACGCCATTTGAATGATTGTCCAGCCATAATCTTGCTGAGTGTGTCGGCAGTGAACTTCACTTGGTTGTTCTCACGGCACAACAATGAGCCGTCGGCCTGACGCACAAAGTGTTGAACATCGTAATAGGACGTTGAATCTTTATCGGCATACAACCTTACTGGATTCATGAAATTAAGGCCGCTGGGAGTGATGATGGCACTGTAGGTCTCGGTTTGGCTCACCCAGTCACCATCCTCAGGATACATGCTCAAGATGAGCGATGCGCCATTGGTGACTACGAAACGGCGGTCATTGGGCAGGGTGATGAAAGTCTGAGGTATCTTGGCGTTGAAGAACGAGTCGGCCAGCGCCACCACATCGTCCATATAGGTTTGATCCTCAATCGAGGGTTCAAGACGAGTCATGATGATGTTGTTGCCATGCTTCTTTCCTTCAAGATACAAAGTGTCGCCTGAATACTTCATCAGGTCAAACTCATAGTCACCACTGTGGCCATAGCCTTGCTCGTCGGTATCGCCCTCATCAGTGCTGGGAATATCCTCAGGATCGGCAAACAGGTGGAAAAAACGGTTGTAACTGTTAAACGACAGAACCGGTCCATTATCGGTTATCACCTCCCATAACGAGGTCTCTGACCCAAAAGAGGGCGTAATGGCACTCACATCGTCAACGCGAGAAATCCACACGTTCTTGCCCGAGATGGTCACAGAACCGTCTTTCTGGAAAGTCATCAAATAAACATAGCCAGGCTCTTCGTCGGTAGTGAAATACTCCATCTGCCACTTGCCACCTTTCTCAGTCAGAATGTTGGTGTAACTGTCCCTGACATCATCCAAACGACTGGCAGCCGACTTGTCGAAGATGTCATCCTCCTCTGTTTTGAGACAGGATGTCGAGAACATGAGCACTGCCATGAGCAACAAAACGGAAATATGATATAATTTGTTCATCGTTGTATCGTGTTTTATTGTTGTTTTTGACAATTACTGGATTTCAGTCACCTGCTTGCGCAATTCGGTGATATCATAGTTGAGTTGGCGTTTTTGCACTTCGGCACGCAGGGCGTCCAAATCCACGCCCCACTCGTCGGCCAACCACTGGCGGGCAATCTGCACTTTTTTCAAGATGATTTCCTTGCCATCGATGCCGTCGGTATCCTCCACATTGTAGACCACAATGCGATTGCCACTGCTGTCGGTATCGTTGCGGAAATACATCAACACGGTGCCGTCCTCTTGGGGCACTTTGATTACTTGATCTTCGTAGCAGTACTCAATCTTCTCGGGATCGACTTCATTGTTCTTGTAGTAATAGTAGCAGAAGTACTCTGCATTGAATTCATCTTCCGACGACGGAGTAGCCCAGCCACGACTGGCAAGTTCCAAAATACGGTTCCATTGGGCATCGGTCTTGACCACAAAGTTCGCGATGGTCTCGGCAAAGTCCTCACGATTCTCGCTCGAGGCGTAGGTGGTCACAAAGCCCCATGAGTTGACTACACCATCCTGACGGTCTTGCCAGTTGTTGCCATCATACTTGCTGGCCGACAACAGATTGAACTCGCTGGGATAGGTTTTACGCTGGTGCAGGATATGAGCAAACTCATGGTGCATGGTCTTGAAGTAGTACTCGTTCATCATCTCAAAGTCGGTGATGTCCATAGCATTGACTTTGAACAAAGACACCTTGATGCCACCCTCGGCCAAACCGACAATTTCAGTTCCACTGGTGGGATTGTAGGCAGGCGAGCCAATCAGATGGATGATACGCGGACCATATAGTTTCAAAAAGTCAGGACCAGCCACTTCTTTATAGGCATCAAACCACAAGAACTTGGTGAGCACAGCCAGGTCAATCGAGTTCTCGTAGGTGGCGGGCACCAAATTATAGTTCATGTTGGTTCCCACATCCTGCATCTTGTAACGGAAGTCCAGGTTGTAAACATTCAAATAGTTCTCGCGAAGAAACTTGTCGAGTTTGTATGTCATCGAATTGGGGTCGAGAGTCTCGTCTATATCGGGAAAAATCGTTTCGCCCAACTTGTCATCACTGCACGACGACAACGTGAACGTGGCCACAGCCAGCAGCAATAACATCGATACAAAAATATTCAATTTTTTCATAGTCACTGCATGATTAATCGTTAACAATCACATAATTACTTCTGCTCTCGACGGTTTCGTCGGTCTTGGCGGTCTGGTAAGCACTTTCGGGCCTACGTGGAGTTGACTCCATACCGGCAGCAATCACGTCATAAGGAATCTGGATGGCATAGCGGTCGTCAAGTGTGTGCAGCGTACGTTCACCCTCCAAGCCCACATTATGGGTAATCTCAAACCCATAACGCTTGATATCAAACCAACGCATACCCGTGTGCACGGTTTCTATGCGACGGAAGTGCTGCACGCACTGCATATACGCATTGATTTCTTCGCTCATGTGATAACGGTCGCTGGGGCACACCTCATCGATATGGAATTCCTTCACGATTCCGTAACCGGGGTCACGAGTCTCGTAGAAACGAACAATCAGTTCCTTTGTCAATGGAACCATGCGGTCATCGCCACTGACGTTGTTTTGGCGGGCTTGATCCCAAATGTTCAAATCCTCGAAGGCATCATCAATTTTGCCTAAGAACAGACGAGCCTCGGCGCGAACCAGCAACATTTCTTCGGCAGTGAACTCGGCACGCACTCCGTGACAATAGCCGATACCTGCCAACTTGTCGGTGTACTCAAACTGCTCGAAACATGTGCCTGCATAGTAAGCACCGTATTCCTGACCACCTGCTGTGCCGCAATAGCCATTGAAGGCAGGATGCATGGCAAAGACCTCTTTGGTGCGGCTGTTTTTGTACTGGCAATTGCTCCACGATGGGCCAGGGCCCTGAACTGTGGCACGCTTGGCGTCACGGTTGCAGGCATAACGACCCGATTCCACGAAGCGACGCCACCATGTGGAATAATTCGAGAAGCACATGAACACACCCGGGCGCTCGATACTGGTGGCATAACGGCCAATGTCGCTGATATAATAGAAACTGGAATTACTCCAAATGTCATTCATCAGAGTGGCAGGGTCATTGCCTTTGAACGATGCGGTGGCATATTCCTCGGCCTTGTCATATTCGCGCTTGAACAGATAAAAACGAGCGGCGAAAGCGTTGGCTGCGGCACGGTTGAAGTGATATTTGGGAACCTCATACAACTGATCGTTGATCAATGGCAGTCCCTCGACAAGGTCTTTCTCTATCTTCTCATAGTCCTCGGCCAATGTGCCACGCTCGTAATGGGGCTGCACAGTGGTCTCAGGATGAGTGATGTAGGGGATTCCCAAGCATTGTTTGCTCAATTCTGGGCCTCGCCAAGGCATGCAAAACACATTGCAAAGCATCCAATGGTGGAAG
>CACZNP010000234.1 GCA_902782545.1 uncultured Bacteroidales bacterium | reverse complement strand
CATCCACGCTTTTGGCGCTGTGGGACGGAATGTGGCCCGCATTGCAAAGGGGTTTGGGATGAAAGTGCATGCACTTGATCCGTGGGTTGCCGACGATGTGATGCTGGCCGAAGGTGTTACACCGGTCCACTCGGTCGAGGAACTGTACAGCCAAAACCAATATGTTAGCCTTCATATCCCTGCCAATGACCAAACGCGCAAATCGGTGGGCAAAGCGCTCATTGATCTGCTGCCCAAGAACGGCGTACTCATCAATACGGCACGCAAGGAGGTTATTGACGAAGAGGGCTTGGCACAAGCGTTGGAAGCCAGACCCGACTTCAGATATGTGGCAGATGTGCGGCCCGACAATGCAGCAGTGTTAGAGGAGCAGTACCCCGACCGTGTGCTGTTCACACCCAAGAAAATGGGTGCGCAAACATCCGAAGCCAATATCAACGCTGGATTGGCTGCCGCAAAACAGGTTGTGGCACACCTCAAGGACGGCTGGAACCGTTTCCAGGTGAACCGTTAACCCACACACCTACTTCACACAACACAAGGGAGGAAGGCAATTGCCTTCCTCCCTTGTGTTGTGTGTGATTAGCCTCAATCCAGGCTGTGAATAATAAGTCCCGAACGCAACTTGGGCTCAAACCAGGTTGCCTTGGGGGGCATGATGTTTCCCGTATCGGCAATGTCGATGATTTGTTGCATGGTAACTGGGTACAATGCCAACGCCACACGCATCTCGCCCGAGTCGACACGACGTTTCAACTCTCCCAATCCACGTATACCACCCACAAAATCAATGCGGTTGTCGGTACGAAGGTCGGTGATGCCCAAAATGTCGCGCAGTATCAAATTGCTCGAGATAGTGACATCAAGCACCCCAATTGGGTCATTGTCATCATAGGTTCCCTCTTTTGCCGTCAATGAGTACCACTCTCCACTCAAATAAAGTGCAAAATTGTGCAATGCAGCAGGGCGATAGGTTTGCTCGCCTTTTTTCTCTACGATGAAATTCTCTCCCAGTCTTGAGAGGAACTCATCATCGGTGAGGCCATTCAGGTCTTTCACCACCCGGTTGTAATCCATCACTTTGAGGTGAGACTGTGGGAAACAAACGGCCAACAGGTAGTTATACTCCTCATTCCCACAATGATTTGGGTCGGCCTTGGCTTTCTCCTCTCCCACATGGGCGGCGGCAGCCGTGCGGTGATGGCCATCGGCTATATATAAATAAGGTATTGCAGCAAACTCTCGGGTGATGGCATCAATGGTATCTTGGTCAGACACACACCACAAGGTGTGCCCTATCCCATCGTCGGCCACAAAATCATACTCTGGCTCGGTGAGTGCTGTTTTCTTGATGATGCTCTCCAACACTTCGTTGTCGGGAAAGGCGAGGAAAACCGGCTCAATGTTGGCATTGTTGATTTCAATGTGGTGCATGCGGTCGGCCTCTTTCTCTCGGCGGGTCAACTCATGCTTTTTGATGCGACCCGAGAGATAATCGTCGACGCTGGCAGCCACCACAAAGCCAAACTGGGTGCGACCATCCATGGTCTGAGCATAGATGTAATACTTTTCGTCCTTGTCCTGGACGAGCCATCCACGCTCACGGAATTTTTTGAAATTCTCCACAGCACGGTCGTAGACCTGTGGCTCATGCTCGCCCGTCCCGGCCGGAAAATCAATTTCGGGTTTGATTATGTGATACAACGACATTTCATTGTCTCCCGCTTCGGCTCGTGCCTCATCGCTCGACAACACATCATAGGGCTTGGATGCCACTTTCTCTACATACTCACGGGGTGGTCTGATGCCACGAAATGGTTTTACGTTTGCCATGACTTTTAAATGGTATTAAGGGGTTAATTGTTTAGGTTTTTTCTTTTGTTTGCGGGCACACGAATTGCACACACCATAGACACACAACGAATAATAGTCCTGCGTGAATGCAGTGAACTTGCGCGTGTTCATGAATGCAATGAAATTGTTGTCACGGACCTCTTTGACTTTGCCACACTTTGTGCAAATGAGATGGCTGTGAATGGGGACATTGCTTTTCTCGTACTGCGCTTGCAGCCCTTCAAAACAATGCCTACGCAATATGCCAAGGGTCATCAACAAATCGACGGTGTTGTAGATCGTTGCCTTGCTTACATAAAAGCCGTCATCATCAAGCATTTGTTTCAACTGCTCAATGGTAAAATGCCCTGTGATGTTGAGCACACGTCGCACAATCGCGTCACGCTCGGGTGTGTGGCGCATGTGTTGCTCATCAAGATAGGAATTGAATCGCTTGAGCAGCGACGCATTGTTCTCGGCTTTAATCATATCAGCACAAGGTCATTTGATTAGTCCAATTTCAGCACTGCCAAAAAAGCCTTTTGGGGAACCTGCACTGTTCCAATTTGTTTCATGCGTTTCTTGCCGGCCTTTTGTTTCTCCAGCAATTTGCGTTTTCGGCTCACATCACCGCCATAGCACTTGGCTGTGACATCCTTGCGCACCTGTTTCACCGTCTCGCGGGCAATGATTTTTGCACCTATGGCGGCCTGGATGGCAATGTCGTATTGCTGACGGGGAATGAGTTCCTTGAGTTTTTCGCACATCCTGCGGCCCAACGTCACTGCATTGTCCACATGTGTGAGTGCGCTGAGCGCGTCAACAGGTTGTCCATTGAGCAAAATATCAAGTTTTATCAGTCGAGACTCGCGGTAACCGTTGATGTAGTAGTCGAACGATGCATATCCTTTTGAGATACTCTTGAGTTTGTCGTAGAAATCAATTACGATTTCACCCAACGGGATGTCAAAGGTCAGTTCCAGGCGATTGCCCGAGATATATTCCTGCTTGACCAACTCACCTCTTTTCCCCAAGCACAAAGTGATAATGGGGCCCATAAATTCGGACAGGGTGATGATACTTGCACGGATATAGGGTTCCTCGATTTTCTCAATAAGTGTCACATCGGGCAAGCCGGCAGGATTGTGCACTTCGGTCATGTTGTCCTTCTTGTCGTAGACCTTATACGACACGTTGGGCACAGTGGTGATTACCTCCATATTGAACTCTCGGCTCAGGCGCTCCTGTACAATCTCCATGTGAAGCAATCCCAAGAAACCACAACGGAAACCAAACCCCAAAGCCACACTCGACTCGGGCGTGAACGTGAGTGCGGCGTCATTGAGTTGCAATTTCTCAAGCGAGGCGCGCAAGTTCTCAAAATCTTCCGGCTCGATGGGATACACTCCCGCAAACACCATGGGCTTCACCTCTTGGAAGCCAGCAATGGCCTTGTCACAAGGGCGGTCAACGTGTGTAATGGTATCACCCACACGGACTTCGACAGAGTTCTTGATGCCCGAGATAATATAACCCACGTTGCCGGCACTCAGTTCCATGCGGGGCGACAATTGCAATTTGAGCACGCCCATCTCGTCGACGTGATACTCTTTGCCAGTGTTGACAAACTTGACGAAATCATTTTTCTTGATGCTTCCGTTCAAGATTTTAAAGTAAACGATGATTCCCCTGAACGAATTGAACACCGAGTCAAATATCAGTGCCTGTAAGGGGGCATCTGCATCGCCTTTGGGGCTGGGCACGCGCTCCACAATGGCCTCAAGCACCTTGGGCACGCCTTCGCCTGTGCGAGCACTCACTCGAATGATATCCTCCGGATCACAGCCCAACAGTTCCACTATTTCGTCCTCGACCTCGTCGGGATGCGCACTGTCCATGTCTATTTTGTTGATCACGGGAATGATCTCCAGCCCATTGTCTATGGCCATATAAAGATTCGAAATGGTCTGGGCTTGAACACCTTGTGTGGCATCAACAACGAGCAACGCGCCCTCGCATGCCGCAATGGAACGCGACACCTCGTAGGAGAAATCAACATGCCCCGGAGTGTCGATCAGGTTGAGTGTGTAAGGGGTGCCATTGTGCACATAGTTCATCTGGATGGCATGGCTCTTGATGGTGATGCCACGCTCACGCTCCAAATCCATATCATCGAGCACCTGCGCCTGCATATCCTTGCCTTCGACCGTATTGGTGAATTCCAACAAACGGTCGGCAAGGGTACTCTTGCCATGGTCGATGTGTGCAACAATGCAAAAATTGCGTATCTTGTCCATATAATAAATTCCAGAATTTCTCCACAAAATTACGAAAACTCGGGCAAATAACCAAACGCCCCCTCATTCACCGATGTGTCAGATGGATATCCTCAATGTGTCATAAGCCAAATGCACCCTTTCGGGCAACTGTTGCGAGGTTTCTTCATGAAACCCAATGCCATCACTCATGTGGATCAGGTAGGCCTGTCCCGGTTCAATACGCTCAATCACTGCCAGCGATTCATCCAAATTCATGTGCGACAGGTGGGGCTTCTTGCGTAACGCATTGATTACCAGCAGCGGAATGCCACGAAGTTTTTCGATTTGTTCTTCAGCCATCTGCTTGGCGTCTGTTATGTAGGCCAACGGGCCAATACGATAACCCAAAATCGGCAACCTATAGTGCATCACAGGAATGGGAAACACCTCAATGCCACAAACGTCAAATGGCTGGTCGTCAACGACAGGTGTTATATGCAGTTGGGGAACACCGGGATAGGGATGTTCGGAAAAACAATAGGGCAAACGGGCATGCAAATCGTTAATCACATCCTGACGGGCAAAGACAGGGAACTGACGCTCATAGCAATAGGAACGCAAATCATCAATGCCTCCCACATGATCATAGTGGATGTGTGTAATGAGCAGGGCGTCCAGTTGATCATCACTGGCACGCAACATTTGCGTACGGAAATCGGGACCGCAATCAATGAGAATGTTCACGCCGCAATAGCGAACAATGGCCGAGGTGCGCAACCGCTTGTCACGTTCATCGGTCGATTGGCAAACGGGGCAGTTGCACCTGAGTTGCGGCACCCCTGTCGAGGTACCGGTTCCCAAAAACTCAATCTCTATATGGTCTTCATTGTTTTTCATCAGCGGCTCTCACTCAGCAAACCATCAACAAAGAACAAATATGAGCCGCCATCATAAAGCCAGTACTCACGCATCCCCCGTTGGTCAGGAATCTCTGATATGCTCTTGGGTGCTCCTTTGGCCAAGCGGCATTCCTCTTTGGTCATCCCCACGGCCACCCGGCCGTTAATGATACGTTGCCAGTTCTCATCGCTCACATTGGAATACTTCTGACGCACGTCGCGCTGCGTGAACAAAGCATCAAAGTCGCGGCCTTGGATGGCGTTTCTTCCTGTCGACACCCACAAATAGGCCCGCTCATTGCGGTCGAGTGCAGTGAAAAGCACCTTGAGTGGAAACACTTTGTTGCCTGGAGTAACGCTGTCGATGCGAACCTTCACAAATTGACGCCCATTGCTCATCTGATTTGACAATGGGCTGTACCAAATGGGCGTCTTCACATAGAACTCTTTTCCAACAAGTTGGCTTGCTGCATGACGCACTTCGTCCATATCGATGAGCATGGGAATCGAAAACGTCGAGGAAAACTCGTCAATGGTCTTTTCGGTGCGGTAGAGGAAACTGTGAGCGCCATCGGTGAAGCGCAGATTCACCGTCGAGCGGTTATCAAGCAAACTGCCCGTCTCATAGCCATCATACAATAGCACCTTTCCCGCCAAATGGATGGAATCGATATCGTAGGTAGGTGAATAGGCAAACAAAAGCCGCACCTGGTCATCGCACACAAAGAATTGCTTGCCTTGTTTCCACGCAGGCACCGAATCGCGGTAAACCGCAAGCGTCGTGGTCGACTCGCGCTTTGACGCCTCGGCAATGGCCCGCTTCACGTCGCGCTCGGTCACATGGCCTGTGTTTTCCACTCCAGTGAAGCACCCGGCAAGTGGCACAAACAAGGCAACAAACAATATGTGAAACCAGTGTCTTAACATCTTAATTATCGGGACAAACATAGATTCCATCGCAAATTTAAGACTAAATCACTAATCCGCAAAAAAATGCTATGATTATTTGCAAGAATTAAAACTTGTGACTAACTTTGCACCCGCATTTTGCGAAAACTCGGAGAGATGGTAGAGTGGTCGATTACACCGGTCTTGAAAACCGGCGTGCCGAAAGGCACCGGGGGTTCGAATCCCTCTCTCTCCGCAACATTAAAAAATGGCACCCTCGCGGTGCCTTTTTTTAATGTTACCGAGCGACGAGCGGCAGAGAACCACCCCGGGTTCGTCATCTATCGATAGGTGCGCAAGGGCGGCTGGAATGCCCGCGGGATATAGGTGATTTTTGCATTCTCAGGGCGTCCCACAACCAATATCACATCGTACTGGATGCCCATGCGCAATTGATAATGGTGTACATAGCCGTTGGCCGCATTGACCAAATTGAGTATTTTCTTTCGGTTGATGGCACTCATGGGATCGTAATGCTCATCGCTTGTGCGGGTTTTCACCTCGACGATGTGCAGCAAATTCTCACCTGGGCGCTGGGCCACGATGTCGATTTCCAAGTGATTGAGACGCCAGTTCATCTCACGGACGATGAATCCCTGCTTGATGAGAAACTCACAGGCCAGTTGCTCGCCTTGCGAGCCCAGTGTGTTGTGGGTAGCCATGACAACCAACCAATATTCAATCCTGCGACAAGGCCTCACGAAGAGCGCGCGACAACTGGTCGGGGCATGAGGTGCCTTTATACCCACATCTGATACCCTCCAACCGCGCAATGGCATCGGTGGCTTTCATGCCGGTCACCAGGCGGGTAATGCCCTGCAGGTTACCATTGCAGCCACCCGTGAACTCCACGTTTTTGATGATGCCGTCTTGCACATCCACATCGATCTGTGTGGAGCAGGTGCCGTGGGTGAGATAAGTGATTTTTGACATAGTGTGTGATGATGCTTTATTGTCCGACAAACATGGATTTATTGCTGTGCTTGCATGAAAGCGCGAAGGTCCTTGATTCGCATCTCGGAGGCCGTGTACTCAATGAGCCCTTGTTCCACCAATCGATCCAGGGCATGCAGCATGGTGGTTCGCTGAGCACCCATGAGTGTGCACAAATCTTTCTGGCGGTAATTGAGCACAACATCGGTGGCTCCGTTGCAGGTCAAACTCTCAACCACGATGGCAAGCCTCTCGGCCACTGAGCCGCGACGGTGCGAAAGAAGTGAGGAGGTGAACTTTTGAGTGTTGAGTGACAAGTAGTTCAAGATGTTGAACAAGAACACCTTGTCGGCCTGAAGTATTTTCACATAGTCGCTTTTCAGCAACTGAAGGATGCCACAGGTGCCCTGCGCCGTTGCTGTGAACGGATAGACCGTGTCGCGGCCAAAAAGAAATTCAGGGGCCAGCACATTGGGGGCCGACAACGTTTGCGACAAGCACACGCGCAAATGATGCACATCGGTCGACAAGCGCACTTGTCCCGAAACCACGAACCGCAGATGTGTGCACACATCACCACTGGCGATGATTCGCTCACCATCCCGGTACTTGAGAAAGTGAAACGGCAATTTCTCGACAAGCGTCGACAGCAAATCGCCACTCACGCCCTGAAACAAAGGCAACTGCATCAATTGCAAGTACATACTCTTCATGAAAAAAGAGAATTTAGTCGTGTTAAGTTATCTATACGTTATCAAATGACACCCCGCAACTTCTCGATGAGTTCATCACGCGTCAATGATGATTGCTCGCCAGTGGACATGTCTTTAAGGGTAATGGTATTGTTCTCCATTTCGCTTTCGCCCACAATAGCCACGTAGGGGAAATGCCGATCGTTGGCATAATTCATCTGTTTTTTCATTTTCGCGGCATCGGGATACAACTCGGCCGAGATGCCCGCGCCACGCAACGCCTTCACATGCCCCATCGAGGCGGTGGCCTCACTTTCACCGAAATTGATGAACAGCACTTGTGCCGAGGCAATCAGGTTGGATGGATACAAATCCAGGGTGTTCAGGACATCGTAGATGCGATCGGCACCAAAACTGATGCCCACGCCCGACAAGCCAGGCATGCCAAACACTCCGGTGAGGTTGTCGTATCGTCCTCCACCGGTTATACTTCCCATTTCCACACCTTGCGCTTTCACTTCAAGGATGGTGCCCGTGTAGTAATTCAACCCACGAGCCAGCGAAACATCCAACTCTACCACGGTCTTCAAGCCAAGTCCAGCGACATGGCCAAGCACATAACGCATTTCCTCCAGTCCCTTCTGCCCCACCTCACTCATCGACAAGAGATTGCCGAGGGTGTCGAGTTTCTCGTCATTGGTTCCACTCAGGGTGAGCAGGGGTTGAAGGGCCGCCACTGCACGGTCGTCCAGCCCTTTCTCACGCAACTCGGCATTCACGTTGTCAAGACCGATCTTGTCCATCTTGTCGATGGCCACAGTGATATCCACAATCTTGTCGGGGGCACCAATCATCTCAGCAATTCCGCTCAGGATTTTGCGATTGTTGAGTTTGACAACGATGGGGATGCCCAACCTGCCGAAGACCTCGTCAATCATCGCCACGAGGTCCACTTCATTAAGCAACGAGTCACTGCCCACAATATCGGCATCGCACTGATAAAACTCACGGTAACGGCCACGCTGGGGGCGGTCGGCACGCCACACAGGTTGTATCTGGTAGCGCTTGAATGGCATCTGAAGGTCATTGCGATGCTGAACCACAAAGCGGGCAAAGGGCACCGTCAGGTCATATCGTAACCCCTTCTCGCTGATTTTATTCGTCAAGTGCAACGAGTCGCGTTGCTCCATGAGTTCGGCGGGGGCATCTTTCAGGAAATCTCCGCTGTTCAAGATTTTGAACAGCAGTTTGTCGCCCTCTTCGCCATATTTGCCCATGAGCGTGGACAAATTCTCCATGGCGGGAGTCTCAATCTGCTGAAATCCGTACAGCAAAAACACTTGCTTGATTGTATCAAAAATATAGTTGCGTTTCGCCATCTCGATGGGCGAAAAATCTCTCGTACCTTTGGGTATGGATGGTTTCTGTGACATTATATTTGGAAAATAAATAAATTCAATTTCTACGACCCAGGGCCATGAGTACATAGTATAACAAAGTGGCCAATGACCCAAATGCGGCAACGACATAAGTGTATGCCGCAGCCTTCAATGCATCTTTGGCATAGGTGGTGGACTCACCACGGGTGATACCTGCCGTTTCGAGCCAGGCTATGGCGCGACGGCTGGCATCCACCTCCACAGGCAGGGTCACTATGCTGAACAGCGTGGTCAGGGCAAACAGGCCGATGCCAATCCACAGCACCATGGGCAACACCTCCACCAACAAGATGCCCGCAAGCAACACCCATTGCACCCACCGCGAGGCAAAACTAACCGGCGGTACCAACTTGGTGCGCAACTGCAACATGCTGTAACCCACCTTGTGTTGAACCACATGGCCACATTCATGTGCTGCCACAGCAGCAGCGGCAATGCTGTTGGTGCCATATACATTATCGCTCAGATTCACAATCTTCGTGGTGGGGTTATAGTGATCGGTCAACTGGCCCTGAACATGAGTGATACCCACATCATAGATTCCATTTTGACTCAACATGGCCATGGCAACATCACGGCCCGTCATCGATCCATTGAGAGGGATGCGGGAATACTTATCAAACTTTTTGCTCAGCGAGTGCTGTACCCACCAACTCGCCACAAAAATTCCAATAAACAACAAATATACCATCTTGTTCTGATTTAATTTGATTCTTCGAGACAAAGTTACGATTAAGCGAGCAAAAAGCCAAATATATTTGAGTTTTTTCGAGCGCGAGTAACTTGCGCGAAGCGAACGTTACGATTAAGCGAGCAAAAAGCAAAATATATTTGAGTTTTTTGAAATAAGTTTCAATGCCCTGTCGGGCACAGCACCCCACGCCACCCCAGTGGCGTGACTATTGCTTTGAAATTATTTCGAGCCCTTCGGGGTTCGAGCGCGAGTAACTTGCGCGAGAAACAGAGCCACGGCAAACCACACCGCAGATCCGTCAAAAAACAAAACCGAATAAACACTTTCCAAGCAGCAATGGTTTCTCTGCCGACTCACTGCAAGAACGGATTGTAACGTTGCTCGCGGCTGATGGTTGTCACTTCGCCATGTCCTGGAGCCACCATGGTCTCAGGAGGCAAACAGAAAAGGTGGGTCTTGATACTGTCGACAAGTGTGTCCATATCACCTCCTGGCAAATCCACTCTTCCCACACTTCCCTCGAACAAGGTATCGCCAGAAAGCACCACCCCACTCTGTGGCAAGTAATATGACAATCCGCCGAGAGAATGACCTGGCGTGGCAATCACCCGGATGGTCTCTCCGCCCACCGTCAGGGTATCGTTGTGTGACAATTCACGGTCCAATGTCAGTGGCTGAACGTCAAGTTTAAGACCAAAACGCAATGCCTGCAAGGGCAACATTTGCGACAACTGCTCATCCAGTGGGCTCCCTGCAACGGGGCAGCCAAAACGGTCGGCAAGCCACCGTGCGGCTGTCACATGGTCAATGTGCATGTGGGTAATCAGCACATAGCGCAGCGTCAGTTCATGTCGGTCGATAAACTGAATGACGGCATTGCGCTCGGCATCGTTCATCATGGCAGGATCCACGACAAATGCCTCACGGCTATTCTCATCGTACACAATATAGGTGTTCTCGCCAAATGGATTGACGATGAATCGACTCACTTTCATAGCGGTAAATAAATGATTTTTTTGGTTTCGAAATAGGGCTCACTGAAATAGGACGACAAATCATCAATGAGAACTTGCTTGCGGTAACGCGCCACCTCGGCACTCACATCACCACCCTTGAGGCACAACAATCCATTGGGAATGGCTGTGTGGTTGCCACGCTCAATGAGTCGCTGCACTAATGGAACCATGTCGTTCAAATCCATCACGGCGCGGCTCACCACAAAGTCGAAACGTCCCTTCACCTCCTTGATGTCGCCATGCTGGAACGTAACATTTGTCAAGCCCAACTGTTGGGCCACATCTTGGGCCACACGCAACTTCTTGCCCACACGGTCCACCAGATGAAATGTCACATCGGGATAATAGACAGCCAACGGGATTGCCGGGAACCCGCCTCCGGTTCCCAAATCGAGTATGCGCATACCCGCTACAAACTTCACAAACTTGATCAATCCCATCGAGTGAAGGATATGGTTCACTTCCAAATTGTCTATGTCTTTGCGAGAGATGACGTTGATTTTCGCATTCCATTCGGGATACAGTTCAAGCATCTGCTCAAACTGATGTCGCTGAACCTCGGTGAGTTCCGGAAAATAGTGAAGGATGTGTTGCATGCAAATTGGTATTAATCAAAACGATTTAAAATCGACCCGTCAGAGGCCAATGTCTTCAGCAGTTCGTAACTGAGCGAGATGCGTGGCTCGCCTACGGCCTCCACAGCAAGTTCGTTGGGCAAATAACTCCATGTGACACCGCCTTCGTCAAAAAAGAAATTTCGTGTCACCGTCAGGTTGTCGGCATTGAAAAAGCCCAACTCATTCAATTGCTCATCACTGGTGGCTTTGTTCTGCGACAGCAACTGTTTTTTGAGCAACTGACACACATCACTCATGGCATCGTCACGGAACATTTTGCCCAGTTCCACCGCAACAGCGTTCACAAGGTCGAAATTATAGTAGCGATGGGTAATGGATGTGACCTGCCCATTCTTCATCACCTTTTCCACCTTGCACATCGTGAGTACACCATGCTGCTGACCGTAAACGGTGATATTTGTGCTGGTGTTGTAGCGGTACACGGCTTCGGTGTCATCGCCATCGTCCAACGACTCGTCTTGCGATTGGGCTGTGGTCATATCAT
>CACZNP010000233.1 GCA_902782545.1 uncultured Bacteroidales bacterium | reverse complement strand
TTCATGGAGTTGGACACATCCATGGCCACCATCACCTCGATGCCATGCACCTTGCTGGTGGTCTTGCTGGCTCCGGCACGAGGCCTTGCCAAAATCACAATCACCAACGTCAACAGGAGCAATTCGAGCCCCAAGCGAATCCATGGCTTGTAGCGCGACACATCAGGCATAAGTCCTTCAATGACCTCGCTGCGTCCAAACCGTTGCAACTGCCTGCGCCGAGCCTTACGCGACCCCCAAAACAGCACTGCCACCAAAGGGAGCAGCAGTAACAGATAAAGATATTGTGGATGTGCGAATGTGAACATGGGAAAGAACTGAGACGTTATTCATTAATCTTTGAAACTATGGTGTGTGCCGAAGGATGGTGTAACGGCTCAACAAATAGAACAGCAACAGCCCCAACAGAGCCAATGCCCAGGGCAGATAATTGTCCTCGGTGTGTGTGAAGCGTTGTACATCCATGCGGGTTTTCTCCAGTGCGTCAATCTCTTTGAACACTTGCCGAAGCACACTGTTGCCCGTAGCACGGAAATATTTGCCTCCTGTCGCTGCGGCAATCTTCTGCAATGTGCTCTCGTCGATGACCACCGGCATGCGTTGGTACTGGATATTTCCGGCATAGTCAATGGCCACAGGATACTCAGCGGTACCATTCGATCCAATGCCGATGGTGTAAATCTTGATGCCATACTTCTGGGCAATTTGCGCAGCGGTGAGCGGAGCCACCACTCCGGTGTTGTTCGACCCATCGGTGAGCAGGATGATGCTCTTGCTCTTGGCCTTGCCATCCTTGATGCGATTGATGGCCGTGGCAATGCCATCGCCAATGGCGGTACCGTCTTCCAGGACACCCATCTTGATGGCGTTGATGGCATTGACCAGCGTGGCGTTATCCATGGTCATGGGCACTTGCGTGAAACTCTCCCCGGCAAACAGCACCAAGCCTATGTTGTCGTGGTCGCGACCAGCCACAAAGCGTGTGGCGACATCCTTGGCAGCCTCGAAACGATTGGGCCTGAAGTCACGTGCAAGCATCGAAGTCGAGACGTCCAGCGCCACCACGATGTCGGTGCCTTCCACATCGCTGGTTTCCCACGAGTCGTGGGTTTGTGGGCGGCACAAAATGATGATAATACAGCCCAACATGGCCAACTCCACCACAAACATCAAGTGTTTGAGCCACACCCGCCAGCCAGTGCCCAGCGAGTCGAACGCTTGGGTCGATGACAATTGCAGCGAGGGTTCGCCGGGGTGGTGCATGTTGCTCCACACATACCATGCGATGAGTGGCACAAACAGCAAGAACAGCCACAGCAGTCCAGGGTGCATCAATTCAAGGTTCATGGCTTTTCCTCCTTTTCTGTGTCTTCGTTGGCATCTTGGACGTCCTCGATGGGTTTGGTGGTTTCCACAAAGTTCACTGCTCGCTGATAGGCCACTTCGTTGTCATCGGCCAGCGGGCGTGCTTGGGCAAACTTCACAAAGTCGGCCATCTCAAGAATGAGGCTCAACTGTTCGTTCACGGCACGTGTCTCCTCATTGCGCTTGAGCGTGTCGATGATTTGCGACGATGTCATTTCCACCGCATTCACATGGAATCGGCGGTCAATGTACACGCGCAGGATGTCGGTCAAGCCCGTAAAATACTCTTTCTCCTGCCCATTTTGCCACAACTGCCGTGCTTTGAGTGCTTGCAGGTTCATCATCGCCTCGTCGTAGGCCGGGAGACGCTTGCGGGCAGGCTTGAGCGGGTTGATGCCACGGCGATACCAATGGAAATAGGCATAAGCACCTGCCGCCAAAAGCAGGAGCAGCAACAGCCACGCCCACCAATAGTCGGCGATGAAGTCGGGCACCCAATCCAGCAACTTGAACGGGACAGGTTCCACGGGTTTGATTTCATGAATGTCTTTCAGCGAGTCCACTCTCACCGGCAGCACCTTGAGGGTGATGGGCGAGGTGGCAAATGTGTCGTGCCCCACCACATAGGCCAATGGCGGCAGGGTGTACATTCCCGAGTCGAACGACTGGATAATGATGTCGCGGTTGATTTGTACACGGTCATTGCCCAAGTCGACGGTGTCGGGTTTTGGCCGCGCCGCGATCTCCACCATTGCTTGGAGGGTGTCCTGGCGGTCGGCCAGCAAAGCCCCCACGGTGGCCTTGTCCTGCACAATCTCAATGTGCAAAGCAGTGGTCTTGCCCATGAGCAAAACCACCGAGTCGAGTCGTGCCTTGATGGTTGTTTGGGCCGCGTGTCCAGCGACGGCAACCAGAACGGCAACTATGATGAGCAGGTTTCGTTTCATCCTCTTTTCTTGAATAGACCCATCAGGGCCTTCACATAATCTTCGTCGGTGGCCACGCTCACCAAATCGACTTGGCACCGTTGCACGGTCTCGGTCATCTGTTGCTGGCGTTCATACCACCATTTGTCATAGGCTTGCCGCACACGACGGCTGCTGGTGTCCACCCAACGCTCGGTGCCTCGCTCGGCATCGCGCACACGCAAAAGTCCCACATTGGGCATGTTTGCCTCGCGCTTGTCGTAAACCTGGATGGCTATCACATCGTGCTTGTGGTTGGCAATGGAAAGCGATTTGTAGTAATCGTGCGTGTCGATGAAATCACTCACCAAGAATGTGGTGCATCGCTTCTTGAGCGCGCTGGTCATGTATTCCAGTGCTTGATTCACATCGGTTCCTCCGCTCGTGGGCTCAAAGTTGAGCAACTCCCGTATCACGAGCAATATGTGCTTGCGGCCCTTCTTGGGAGGTATGAATTTCTCTATCTTGTCGCTGAAGAAAATCACACCCACCTTGTCATTGTTTTGAATGGCGCTGAAGGCGAGTGTGGCCGCAATCTCAGCCATCATCTCCCGCTTGGCCTGCCCCACGGCTCCAAAGTCCTTGCTCCCGCTCACATCCACCATGAGCATCACGGTGAGTTCGCGCTCTTCCTCGTACACCTTGACATAGGGCCGGTTGTAGCGAGCCGTCACGTTCCAGTCGATATCTCGCACATCGTCACCATATTGGTACTCGCGCACCTCGCTGAAGGTCATGCCACGTCCCTTGAAGGCCGAGTGGTATTCACCGGCAAATATGTCTTGCGAAAGTCCCTTGGTCTTGATTTCGATTTTGCGGACTTTTTTCAGCAACTCATTCTGCTCCATCGTCACTGTGGGGAGTTAAAGAACTGTATCACCTGGTACTTGCCGTTCTCTTTAGGGAACTGCAATCTTGTCGAGGATATTGCTGATGATTTCATCGGCGCCGATGTTATTGGCCTCGGCCTCATAACTCAGTCCCAAGCGGTGACGCATCACGTCATGGCACACCGCGCGCACATCCTCGGGGATGACATAGCCGCGCCCCTTGAGGAAGGCGTAGGCACGCGATGCAAGCGCCATGTTGATTGAAGCGCGTGGCGAAGATCCAAACGACAGCATGCCGGAGAGGTCGTTCAAGCCATAGTCGCTCGGGAAGCGCGAAGCAAACACGATGTCGACGATATACTTATGGATTTTCTCATCGATATAGATTTGCTGCACCACACGGCGTACGTCCACGATGTCGGCTGGCGACACCACAGGTTGCACCTGGGGCCGCTCGGGCGTGATGTTCATCTTAATGATCTCGGTCTCCTCGCTCTTGCTTGGGTAACCAATCACCACCTTCATCAAGAAACGGTCCACTTGGGCCTCGGGCAATGGATAGGTGCCTTCCTGCTCGATGGGATTTTGCGTGGCCAGCACCAAGAACGGGTCATCGAGTTTGAAAGTTTGTTCACCAATGGTCACCTGACGTTCCTGCATGGCCTCGAGCAACGCACTTTGCACTTTGGCAGGAGCACGGTTGATTTCATCGGCCAGCACAAAATTGGCAAAAACCGGACCCTTCTTCACTTCGAATCGTTCTTGCTTGATGCTGTAGACCATTGTGCCCACCACGTCGGCCGGCAACAGGTCGGGCGTGAACTGGATACGACTGAAACGGGCATCCACGAGTCCCGACAGTGTCTTGATGGCAAGTGTTTTGGCCAGTCCTGGTACACCTTCGAGCAGGATGTGGCCGTTGGCGAGCAACGCAATCAGCAGGCTGTCCACCAGGTGGCGCTGCCCCACAATCGTTTGATCCATTCCTTGCTTAATGAGGTTCACAAAACTGCTTTTACTTGCAATCAGGTCATTTAACTCCCTGATATTCACAGATTCGGCCATAATAGTTTTTTACTTGTTAGTACATAATTAATAAAGTGTTGCAAAATTATGATTTTGCACACAATCGCCACAACAAAACGTGGTTAATTTAAACTATTTTACGTTTAAAATGTTAAACCCCACACACCCCGACAACTTTCATCGGCCAAACGGAGCATTCAGGGTTCGGCTGCACAGGCCGTTTCATCATCGGGCAGGGAATATCTGGTGGGGCGCGCACAGGAAGCGAGCAGCAATGCACTCAGGCGTCGCGACAGACTCAACAACGTGTGGCGGCGGCTGTCGGGTGTGAGTTGGCACTCCCACACCGTGAACACGTGCCATCCCATGCGACGCAACAGGGTGGCGTTTCGGGCGTCACGACGACGGTTTGCATCGATCTTGCTTCGCCAGAACTCCTCGTTGGTCTCAGGCAAGCGAAAACCACGGCAACTCTCATGGCCATGCCAAAAACACCCGTTGACAAAAATGACTGTGCGCAACTTGCGTAGTACCACATCGGGGCGCCCGGGAAGTGACTTCACATGCAAGCGATAACGGTAACCCTGGCTCCAAAGCCAGCGGCGCACCAGCATCTCAGGCTTGGTGTCCTTGCCACGGATACGGCTCATGCAGCGATGGCGCTGCTCAGGAGTCATGTGGTCGGGCATAATGGTCGGGCCGTAAAAAGGGTTATTTGAATTTCGAGAAGAGTTCGAAACTCTTTTTCTTAGCGGTTTCGACGCTTGTCTTGTCGGCCGGGTCGATGCCATACTTGTCGGCCGGTGGAATCACGAGCACGGTGCCAGGCGGCACGGCGTTGGGATTGGATATCTTATCCTTGTTCTCCTCGTAGATATAGACCCAGAAATCCTGCTTGCCATAGTGCTTGACAGCCATCTTGGTCAAGTAGTTGGTGGGGCTCACCGTGTCGGTGACAAGAGGCGGGGCTGTGGCTTCCTTCGCCACGTCACTTGCCTGTGCGCTGTCGTTGACCAGGGTGTCGCTTATCACCTGGGCGGGCTCGGCATGGCCGCCCTTGATCGACAATGCCCACCAGGCAAGCGCACACAGTGCCAGCATAGAGAGTGCCCCCCACAAAAAACCCTTGCGGGTGGCTTGGCGCACCGCTTGGCGTTGTTCTTGCTGCAGTTGGGCCAATGTGTAATCCCGGGGGGAGATTTCTTGCTCTTGCTCTTGTTCTGACTCTTGCTCTTGCACAATGGGTGCCGATTCCGTTTCCTGAACGTTGGGAATCGACTCGCTGGGTGATGGTTCAGGTTCCACTTCGGCTGGTGCCTCAGCGACAGGAACAGCCGAGGTTGCGGGTTCGGGAGCAAGGGTGGCTGCGGGCACGGGAACAGGGTCGGGCGCCGCTTTCATCAGTGCCGACGGGCGGAAAGGCGGTGGGCACACGGCTTGGGCCGGAGCAGGTTCAACCTCTGGCTCTTGGACAGGGATTTCGTCCTGCGATGGCTCATCGTCAACAGGATTGTCGGGGCCCATAATCATTTCGTCGGTGATGGAATCGTCGAGGACAATGGTCTCGAATTGCGCGAAGGGTTGGTTGAGTTCATCGGCCAGTTTCTTGTCGGGGTCAAAGACCAACTTGTTGTGGCTGGGCACTTCGGTGAGGTCGCCAGTGCTCACACTCACAATGCGGCGAGCGGCCACTCGTGCAAGCCTGAATGTGCCCAATCCTTTAACCGTTACGTTCTCCCCCTCGATGAGGGCTTGAGAAATGGTGGCAAACAATTCCTTGAGGAACAATTCGCTCACGCGGCGGTTGCTGCTGGTGGCATCGGCCACCATATCCACCAATTCGGGGAAAGTGATTTTTGCGTTCATGGGGATTGTGGCAGTTTATTTCAGTTTACTCTTCAACACGTTGCTCACTTTGAAACTCAGCACCACACGCGGTGGCACCAGCAACCGCTTGCCGCTGCCAGGCAGCACGGTCACACGCTCGGCCCGCTTTCGCGTTTCGAAAGTGCCAAACCCGGGAATGGCAATGCTGTCGAGTTCGCTGCTGCGGTTCTTGACCACGCCCACAAAAGCATCGAGCAATTTTTTCACATCCGTCTTGTTGCGTCCCAACTTGCCCGAGATGCGGTTAATCAATTCCTTGTTCTCCATCTTCATTGTTATTTTGAGTGCAAAAATACGGAAAAAAAACAAAAAACATGGGTGGAGAAGTATTTTTATTTACCTTTGCAAAAAACTCAAACCATCGCAACCCCCGCTATGTCAATCATCATTCTTGACGGATATCCCGGCAATCCGGGCGACCTCTCCTGGGACAGGCTTCGGCAATTGGCCCCTTGCACCATCTACGACCGCACACCATCCAGCCAGGTGGTGGAGCGTGCGCAAGGTCACGACATCCTGCTCACCAACAAAGTGCCCATCACCGCCGAGCAAATTGAGGCCTTGCCGCAATTGCGCTTCATCGGGGTGCTGGCCACAGGCTTCAACATCATCGATGTGGAAGCGGCTCACCGCCACGGCATCACCGTTTGCAATGTGCCCGCCTACAGCACCGCGTCGGTGGCCCAACTCACCATTGCCCACCTGCTCAACATCTGCTGTCAGGTGCAGCACTACACCCTTGAGGCCCGACAGGGCTTGTGGAGTCGCCAACCTTTCTTCAGTTACACCAACACCCCTGTGATAGAACTTGCCGACAAGACCATAGGCATCGTGGGGCTGGGACAGATAGGCAGCGCAGTGGCACGCATGGCGCTGGGATTGGGCATGCGTGTGCAGGCATTCACAAGCAAGGATGCGGCCACTCTGCCCGAGGGCATCCGCAAAGCCAAGAGTCTCGACGACTTGCTGGCCACCAGCCATGTGGTGACCCTGCATTGCCCGCTCACACCCACCACCCGGCACCTCATCGATGCACGGGCACTGAGCCTGATGCGGCACGATGCCATCTTGCTCAACACCAGCCGTGGGCCGCTTGTCGACGAGCAGGCTCTCACCGAAGCACTCTCCAGCCGGCAAATCATGGCGGCCGGGCTCGATGTGCTGGAAACCGAGCCTCCCCGCGACGACAACCCATTGCTTGCACTGGACAATTGCTACATCACCCCGCACATGGCATGGGCCAGTTTCGAGGCACGAAAACGGCTCATGGCCATCACCGCCGACAACATTGAGGCCTTCCTTGCCGGAAAGCCCATCAACACGGTGTGACACAACACAATACTGTAAAGTCAGGAATTATTTTTTGTAGCCGTGCACAAGGCGATATTTGCGCACGTCACGGAACAGGTCGGTAGCGTAGACGAAGTTGTTCAAGTCTTCATTGTCTTGATTGTAGATTTCGTCCTTGTTTCCGATCCACCCCACATGCCCCTTGTTGATGAACACGATGTTTTCTCCGATGCCCATCACGGAGTTCATGTCGTGGGTGTTGATGATGGTTGTGATGCCAAACTCATGGGTGATGTCACTGAGCAACTCATCGATCACAATCGACGTTTTGGGGTCCAAACCCGAGTTGGGCTCATCGCAAAACAGATAGCGTGGGTTCAAGGCGATGGCACGGGCAATGGCCGCACGCTTTTGCATGCCGCCCGACAGTTCGCTGGGGTACTTGTTCTCGCTGCCAGTGAGGTTCACACGGTCGATACAAAACTGGGCGCGCTCACGCTGCTCTTCGGCACTCATGGAACTGAACATCTTGAGTGGGAAAATCACATTTCCAAGCACCGTCTCACTGTCGAAGAGCGCCGAGCCCTGAAACAGCATTCCAATCTCCTTGCGCAACTCCTTCAGGCCCTTGCGGTCCATCAGTGTGATGTCGCGTCCATCGTAGAGAATGTGGCCCTCATCGGGCATGAACAAACCCACAATGTTTTTCACCAGCACCGTCTTGCCCGACCCTGACTGACCGATAATCAGGTTGGTCTTGCTGTCGAAGAAGTCGGCCGTGATGCCATGCAGGATCTCACGAGTACCCTCGCCGTCGTCAAACGACTTGCGTATGTTTTTCACTTGTATCATTGCAGCATCAGTTTAGTGAGGACAATATCCACAAGAAGAATCATGATGTTGCTCGTCACCACGGCATCGGTGCTCGCCTTGCCCACCTCAACCGAGCCTCCCTGCACTGTATAGCCATAGAAAGCCGAGATGCTGCTGATGAGGAACGCGAAAAACAATGACTTGATAAGTGCGAACCACACATACCACTCGATAAACATCGTCTGGATACCATATATATATGTCTCCACTTCGACAATGCTCGTGAGCACACAAATCAGGTAGCCGCCAAACAGACTGGTTCCCATGCAGATGACAACCAGAAAAGGCAGAATCGTGACAAGACCCAAAATCTTGGGCATCACCAGGAAATTGGCCGAATTGATGCCCATGATGTCAAGAGCATCGATTTGTTCGGTCACGCGCATCGTACCAATCTCGCTGGCGATATTTGAGCCAATTTTTCCCGACAAAATCAAGCACAGGATAGAGGATGAAAACTCCAGCAAAATGATTTCGCGGGTCGACAAGCCCACAGCATACCGTGGCAGCAGCGGGTTGTTGATATTCAACTTGATGAGGATGGTGCACAACGCACCTATGAACAACGACACGATGATAATCAACGGAATAGAGTCGATGCCCAACTTATAAATCTCGGCCAGATAACGCTTGAAAAACTCCCGCCATTTCTCAGGCACACCAAATGCGCGCCACAAAAACATACAGTAGTTGCCAAACGATTCCAGTGAACGGGTAATCAGCATAACGGTCTTGATGTTTTTATGGCCGCAAAGATAATAAATATCGGGTGCAGATGCAAATTTTCATTGCATCAGCCCCTTCTTCACAATTGCCGACATCAGTGTTTGCAGGCCTTGCAGTCCTTGCTGCCACAACCGCAGTTGCAACCTGTGTCCTTGCCTCGCATGGTCTTGACCACACGCACCAGCACCCAACACAGTGCCAATGCCACAATGAACAATGCTATCAGAGTCTGGATCATAATTCACTTCATTTTTCAATGAAACAACATAGCCGTTTGATAGAAGACGAACGACACCAGCCAGGCAACAGCCGTGGTGTAGAAAATCTCAAAAATCATCCACTTGGTCCCCGCCTCGCGCTTGATGGCCGTCAGGGCGGCGATACAGGGAAAATACAGCAAGATGAACAGCATGAACGAGTATGCCACAATGGGATTGAACACGTGCTGACCCTGCTCATCGGTGACCGTTTGCAATTTTTGCTTGAGCGAGGTGCTTTCCTCGTCGGCAGTCTCGCCAGTGTAAAGCACTCCCATGGTCGAGACCACAATCTCCTTGGCGGCGGCACCTGTGAGCACGCTCACGCCCATCTGCCAGTTGAAGCCCAGAGGTTTCACAGCCGGCTCAATGGCCTTGCCCATTCGCCCCATGTAAGAATTCTCCACCTGCTCCTGCTGTGTTTGCCCCTCATGACGCGGGAAGTAACCCAGCGCCCACACAATGATGGAAGCCACGAGAATGACTGTACCCATCTTGCGCAGATACTGCGACCCCTTGCTCCACATGTGTATGGCCGCGTTGCGGGCTGTGGGGGTGCGGTAAGGGGGCAACTCCATCACAAACTGCGTGTGGTCGTGCTTGAGCACTGTCTTGCTCAGCAAGATGGCTGTGAACGCAGCCATCACAATACCCACCACATACAAACTCATAAGCACCAATCCCTGGTTGGCTGCAAAGAATGCCGACACCAGCAGCAAATAGGCCGGCAAGCGGGCCGAGCACGACATGAAAGGCACTGTGAGGATGGTAATGATACGGTCGCGGCGGTTCTCCAAGGTGCGTGTGGCCATGATGGCCGGCACACCACAACCAAAGCCAATCAAATAGGGAATGAACGACTTGCCGTGGAGCCCCACACGATGCATGATGCGGTCGACGATAAAAGCCGCGCGCGCCATGTAGCCACTGTCCTCGAGCAAAGAAATGAAAAAGAACAGTATCAGGATATTGGGCAGGAACACTAGCACGCCACCCACACCGGCAATAATGCCATCGACCAGCAAATCGCGAAGCACGCCGTTGGGCATGATCGAGGCCACCCACTGCCCAAACCACTCTACCCCACTCTCAATCCATTGCTGGGGGTAGGCGCCCAAGGTGAATGTGGACTGAAACACCAGCCACATGAGCAAAAACAACACGGGCAAGCCCAACCAGCGGTTGGTGAGCACGGCATCTTGCGCATAGCCCATTTTGGTCTTGTCACGATTGGGATTGGGGGTGTGCACTTCGGCCAGGGCTCCGCGCACGAAACCGTACTTGAGGTCGGTGATCACACTCACAATATCGTCATTGAATTCCCGTTCTATCTTGCGCCGTTCCCGGTCGGCCACCTCACGCACCTCACGGGCATTGTCGGCTTGATCAATCAGTTCGAGGGCATGACGGTCGTTTTCCACCACCTTGAGCAAGGTGTAGCGGTTCAAGTCGGGGCGCAGAGCCTCGAGTTGGGCAATCGTGTTCTCCACCATCAGGCCATAGTTCACATTCTTGTGCGTGCTCTCGTGCTCACTCTGCTCAATGGCATTGAGACAAGCCTTGAGCACGGTGGGAATGCCCTTGCCGTCGCGAGCCGTGACGGGGACGATTTCGGCGCCCAACAGACGGCTCATGGCCTCGATATCGAGTTTGTCGCCCGATGCCTCGAATTCGTCCCACATGTTCAGCGCAATCACCAACGGGATGTTCATATCCATGATTTGGGTGGTCAAGTACAGGTTGCGCTCCATATTGCCAGCATCCACAATGTTGAGAATGGCATCGGGGTGCTTGTCGCGCAAATAGGTGCGCACATACATTTCCTCGGGGGTGTACTCGGTGAGCGAGTAAGTTCCCGGCAGGTCCACCAACTCGATGCGCTTGCCGTCGATGGTGAAATAGCCTTCTTTGCTGTCCACGGTCACGCCGCCATAGTTTCCCACCTTCTCGCGGGCACCGGTCACAAAGTTGAACAGCGAGGTCTTTCCGCAATTGGGATTACCCACCAAGGCCACACGCAACACGTTGTCGGCCATAGGGTCTTGCTCCCCGACCACGGTCTGCGTGGTTCCGTTGTACACGTCCTCGGCCACATTCTTGAGTTCCTCGTCCACATCCACCACCTCGACCTGGGCGGCCTCGCTATGGCGCAACGAAATGTGGCTGGCCAAAATGCGGTACTCCACAGGGTCTTGCAACGGGGCATTCTTGATGACTGTCACCACGGCGCCGCGTACAAACCCCATTTCCAGCAACCGCTGCCTGAAGGCTCCGCTGCCACGCACCCGGGCCACCTTCACCACGGCCCCCACGGGGGCGGCATCGAGCAACCGGACACTGTGGGTATTATCATTGTTCTCTTTCATATTGCCATTTTTTCTCAAATTGCAAAATTACTGTGGCAGTCCCTTTCCAACCTATCACCATTCTATGGGGTTTTCTCGCCCTGCTATCCCCTATTGTGGTGATTTTCCATTGCCTTTGTGTCAGTTTGAACTTGTGTTTCCCTATTCAATTCTTGCCCGCTTGGAGGATATTTGCTAATTTTGCACCGTTAAAACGCCATGCTTTGAAAAAAGATGAAAGAATTCCTATATGACAGCGCGAGCAAAATGAGCGAGATGATCACCGCCCATCCAGGACTGGTGATGATGCTGCCTCGCTTTGGCATCGAACTGGGTTTTGGCGACAAATCCATCGGTGAGGTGTGCCGCTTGCACGGTGTCGACGCGGGGTTTTTCCTGCTCATGTGCAACGTCTACACCTTCGATAACTATGTGCCCACGGCACATGTCATCGACAGCACCGACTTGACACACCTGGTGGACTATTTGCGCCGATCACACCAATACTACGTAGAGAAACGCCTGCCTCACATCGAGCGGCACTTGCAGCACATGGCCAGTGCGCTGCCCGACCGCGTGGCAACGGTGTTCATGCACTTCTTTTCCACCTACAAGAACGAGGTGGTGGCCCACTTTGGCCATGAGGAGGAGCGGGTGTTCCCGCATATCGAAGCCTTGCAGCGGGGCCACAGCGACGACTCCTACCAGATCGACGCTTTCCTGGCGTCGCACAGCAACATTGAAGACAAACTCGACGACCTGCTGCAAATCATTTTCAAGTATTTGCCGCCACAGGCCATGGGTGACGATGCCATCAGTGTGGTCTACGATATCCTGCAACTCTCGCACGACTTGCGCAAGCACTCGCTCATCGAGGAGAAGATTCTTGTGCCCTATGTCACCCATCTTGAAAGGACTGTGTCATGACCCGCACCCGTATTCTCATCGTTGAGCCCTCGGAGGTGATTGTTGAGGGGTTGCAGGCTATCCTCGCCAATCAACCTGGCTTCCACCTGCTCGATGCAGCCTACTCGACTGAACGGCTCACCGAGCGGCTGATTGCATCCCGCCCCGATGTGGTGATTGTCAACCCCACGCTCATCGACCAGCCCTCAGCATTTCATGACGAGGCTCCACAAGCCGCTGTCGTGGCGCTCGTCTACCAATATGTTGAGCAGCAACGGCTGCGCGCCTACGATGCCATCATCGACATCAGGCAGGGTCGCTCGGCCATTCTGGAAACGGTGACTGCGGCAACACGACGGCAACAAGGCGACACTGCCGAGACCCCAAACTATGAACTCTCGCGGCGCGAGACCGATGTGCTGGTGCTGGTGGCCAAGGGACTCACCAACAAGGAAATCGCCGACTCGCTGAATGTATCGGTCCACACAGTGATATCGCACCGCAAGAACATCATGCACAAGACAGGCATCAAGAGTGTGGCGGGTCTCACGGTCTATGCCATGCTCAACAACCTCATTGAATGACATCACGATTTTTTAATCATCATACATATCGAAACTCAGAAATCACAATTCAACCAAATAAAATCAACTAATTCTTACAAACATTATGCGAACACAACGAAAATTCTTCATGCTGTTGGTCATGCTGTTTTGCGGCATGACCGCTGCTTGGGGTGCGCAACAGGTCATGGTGACAACACCGGTCAACGGGCAAGTCACCATTAGCCCCGAAAACCCGACTGCCGGCAGCACGGTGACTATCACCGTGAAACCGAACCAGGGTTTTTGCATCCACAAAGCAGGAATTGAGGTGGTGAAACTCATCGACACCGGCTCGGCACAAGGGCCCAGACGCATTGGCATCGCCGACCCGCTGGAAATTTCAGGCGACGAGCCCACTGACCCAACGCTGGAAACATCCTACACGTTTGAGATGCCCGAAGAGCCCTTCAACGTGCGCGTGACGGCAACATTTGAGGAGGCACCCTCTTACGCCATTCATGTGAACGAGGCTCAAAATGGACATGTGCAAGCCGACAAGGAGGAAGCCAAGAAGGGTGAGATTGTGGCGCTGAACGTGCTGCCGGCACCCAACTACGTGCTCGACGAAATCAAGGTGGAGAGCAACGGAGTGGAACTCGAACT
>CACZNP010000232.1 GCA_902782545.1 uncultured Bacteroidales bacterium | reverse complement strand
GTGGGGCGTTACTACTACAACGAGGCCACACTTGTCGCCGAACGATACCCAAGGCTTTCAGGGCGCGCACTCTCTCGCAAGGCTGAGCCCCTTTATAAGGAAGCGCTGCCTTATTTGGAGAAATCTTACCAAATCGATCCCACCAATGAGGACGTGCGCAATGCACTCCGCAACATTTACTACCACTTGGGCGATGCTGCCAAACTCCAAGCCTTGGAACAATAAACAAGGATTACACACCATAACAAACCCTCACGCTTTTGCTTTGAAAGCGTGAGGGTTTGTTATGGGTCAACCGCTGACTGTCGGTGACAGATTGGGGTCAGATGCCCAAGCGGATAATACCACGCTTGCTGGCACGGATAAAGTCGACAACAGCAGCACGCTCAGGTGTATCGGGAAGTTCTGCCTCTATTTTTAACAGGGCATCGGTGACATTGAGTTGTGACAGATACAACGTGCGATATACGTCCTGAATGCCATTGATTTGGTCACGCGTGAAGCCACGGCGGTGAAGGCCCACCGAATTCACACCCTCATAGGAGATGGGCAAGCGTCCGGCCATCACATAAGGGGGAATGTCCTTGTTCACCAGGGAGCCGCCTTGAATCATGGAATGTTGTCCAATGTGCGAGAACTGATGCACCAGCGAACCACCGCCGATAACTGCCCACTCACCCACAATCACCTCGCCTGCCAACTGGACCGAGTTCGACATGATCACGTGGTCAGCCAGTTCACAATCGTGTGCCACATGGCAGTAGGCCATAATCAGGCAGTTGCTTCCAATCACCGTCTTGCCCTTGGAGGCAGTACCGCGATGCACAGTGACAAACTCACGGATACTGGTGTTGTCGCCTATAATGGCAATGGACTCCTCACCCTTGAACTTCAGGTCTTGGGGAATACCACTGACGACAGCACCCGAATGGATGTGGCAATTTTTGCCGATTCGCGCACCCCAATGAATGGTGGCATTGCTGTCGATGATGGTGCCTTCGCCAATCTCCACATTGGCATCGACTGTGACAAACGGACCTATTTTCACTCCCTCACCAATTTTGGCGTCGGGGTGTATGCAAGCCAGAGGAGATATTTCGCTATTATTCATGATGATAATGGTTATTTAGAAGTTGGTTGTTTCTTTTCAACTTATTTTTTCTTAATGATTTGCGCCATGAACTCGGCTTCGCTCACCACTCGCTCGCCCACAAAGGCATAGCCTTTCATCGTGGCAATACCGCGACGCAAGGGGGACATGAGCGACAAATGGAATACGAGCGTATCGCCTGGCACCACCTTCTGACGGAATTTCACGTTGTCAATCTTCATGAAATATGTGGAATACTGTTTGGGGTCTTCCACCTTGCTCAGCACCAGCAAACCACCCACTTGTGCCATGGCCTCAACCTGCAACACGCCGGGCATAACTGGCTCATCGGGGAAATGACCTTGGAAGAAAGGCTCATTGCCCGAAACATTCTTGACGCCCACAACGTAGTTTTCGCCCATCTCCAGAATCTTGTCCACCATGAGCATGGGATAGCGGTGGGGGAGCATAGTGCGGATTCTATTCACATCGTACAAGGGTTCTTTATTGGGATCGTAGATGGGGGCTTGCACATTCTGATAACGCAATTCCTGCCTGATTTTCTTGGACAGTTGCGTGTTGAGAGTGTGGCCTGGACGGGTGGCCACTATGCGGCCCTTCAAAGGACGGCCTATCAAGGCCAGGTCACCCAGCACGTCGAGCAACTTGTGGCGAGCAGGCTCATTGTTGAACGCCAGTGGCTTGTTGTTCAAATAACCCAGTTCGGCAACACTCTTGTGGGGCACTCCCATGAGATCGGCAATTTTGTCAAGTTCTTCTTGAGGCATGGGGGTGTCATGAATGACAATGGCATTGTCAAGGTCACCACCCTTGATGAGGTTGGCTTGAACCAGGGGCATCACCTCACGAACAAAAACAAACGTGCGGCAAGCGGCTATCTCGTCCTTGAACTTGGAAATGTTGTCGAGCGAGGCAAACTGATTGTCCAGTACCGGTGAGTCAAACTCAATCATCGTGTCGATGGAAAAATCGTCATCAGGGAGTACAATCAGCGATGAGCCGGTATTACGGTCAACAACCTTGATGCGTTGTTTCACCACATAGAACTCTTTGTCGGCCTCTTGTTCCACATAGCCCACTTCATCTATCTTGTTCGCCCAAAGAATGGCGCTACCATCAAGTATTGGCAACTCGGGGGCATTCACCTCGATGAGGCAATTGTCAATGCCAGCGGCATATAGGGCTGCAAGCGCATGTTCAATGGTGCTCACACGGACCTCTTTGTTGGACTTGGCTGCGATGACGGTACCACGCTTTGTTTCCACAACATGCTCAGCCACAGCCTCTACCGTGGGATGGCCCTCTAAATCGGTACGGCAAAACACATAACCAGTGTTCACCTCGGCGGGCTTGAACGTGGCATCGATGTGGAGTCCTGTGTGTAAACCCTTGCCGCTCAGCGAGAATGCTTGCTTTAATGTACGTTGTTTCATATCTTGTTTTGGATTGTTTATTCCTTCGGTTTCAACTCTTCAACGAGTTTTTTCAAATTCTTGATGTCGGTGGCCATTTCAGGCAATCGCTTGAAGTACACATTCTGACGGGCAAATTCCAAAGCGTTGATGGCTGGAGAACCGAGCAAGCGCTGACGATCGCCCACATTGTTGGGCACACCCGACTGAGCGCCAATTCCATTGAAGTCGCCCACAGTGATGTGACCGGCAAAACCCACCTGGCCGCCAATCATGTTGTGCTTGCCAATCTTGGTGGATCCGGCTATGCCCACTTGAGCGGCCATGACTGTGTTTTCTCCGATTTCCACGTTGTGGGCCACTTGGATAAGGTTGTCCAACTTCACACCCTTGTGAACGACGGTGGCGCCCATCGTGGCGCGGTCGATGGTCGTATTGGCGCCCACTTCCACGTCATCCTCAAGAATCACGATGCCCACTTGAGAGATTTTCTCATAGGTTCCATCTTCTTTCGGGGCGAACCCAAAACCGTCACTGCCTATGACAGCACCGGCCTGCACAATGCAGCGGTTGCCAATCCGGCAGCCGTGATAAATCTTGACACCAGGATAGAGGATCACATCATCGCCCAATGTGACATTGTCACCCACATATACTTGTGGATAGATTTTTACATGGCTACCCATCGTCACACCCTTGCCGATATAAGCAAAGGCACCCACATAAGCGTCGGCGGGAACCTGAACACCATCGGCAACAAATGCCGGTTGCTCAACACCACGTTTCTCGGGTGTCATTTGGCTGTTGACAAAGTTAAGCAACTGAGCCAATGTGGCATAGGGGTCTTCCACACGAATCAGTGCGGCAGCCACTGGATGCTCGGGAACAAAGTCCTTGCGCACCAGTACGGCACTGGCCTGGGTTGAATAGATGTAGTGTGTGTATTTAGGATTTGCCAAAAATGTGAGGCAACCGGCTGTGGCTTCCTCTATCTTGGCATAGTTACTAATAACAATTGAGCCATCGCCCTCAACAGTGCCTTGCACCATGGCGGCCAATTGTTGGACTGTTATCTCCATGTCTGTGTAGTTTTCTGTATTTTCTCAATAATTTTGCAAATTTCGCAAAAAACAACGATTTGCCCAATAATTGGGCATGGAAAATACACAAAAGTACAACCCCTGACGGCCAAATAGGACAAAATCACCGATTTTTATGCCTTTTGGAACACTACCCAAACGGTCACTTCAAGTTGGAGCGAACCTCATTAAGGAATTCTTTCATCGCTTCACTGTCGCGGCGGTTGATGATGTCCTGCAACACGGTGAGTCGCTCTTTGATTTTGTCTAACTGATTACTGGTGCGGGGGTTGAAAAGGATTTCCTGCAACAAATAGTCGTCTTCACTCATCAGTCCGTGAGCGATGGCCATGTGACGCTTGAAGGTAGTGCCCGGAGCGTCTTGGTGTTTCATCACACTGCCGAAAACCAACGTGCTGGCAAACGGGATAGACAACGAAAAGGCGATTGTCTCATCGTGCTCCTCAAAGGTATATTCCCTGATGTTCAACCTCAACTGGGTGTAGAGATCACGGAAAAACACTTTACCCAAGTGATCGCTCTCGCTGATAATTATGGCATTCTCATTGCTCAGGTTGCTGAGCGATGCAAACGTGGGGCCCAACATGGGATGGGTGCTGACAAAAGGATGTCCACAGGTGGCATAGAACTCGGGCAAGCCGTTCTTCACCGACGCGATGTCGCTGATGATGCAGGATGCCGGCAAATAGGGGAGTACCGCGTTGAAAGCATCTATGGTGTTCTTGACGGTCACAGCATTGATGAGCAATTGTGGCTCAAAATCGCGTACCTCGTCCAGTGTGGTGAAACGCAATGTGTTGAATGTGAAACGCAGCCGGTCGCGATTGATGTCATATATCGCCACTTCGTGCTCAAAACTGAGTACATCGCTAAAGAATGAGCCCATTTTACCGGCTCCCATAATAAGTATTTTCATATTGAATCTGTCTTGATTGTCATTGGTTGGAGTGGAAAACCTCGATTTGTTGCCTCACCGACTCTTCATGAATCGCTTGCATGACGGTGGCCATGAAACTGCCACTCATGCCCAATTCCTCGGCCTGCTGACAACGCTCGTTCATGATATCGTCGTAGCGCTGGGCCTGTACTACTTGCATGTTATGTTCTTTTTTGAACACACCTATCTCGCGACACACCCGCATGCGACGGTTGAGCAACTCCAGCAAGTCGGTATCACATCGGTCGATTTCGCGGCGCAATACGGATAGATTCTCGGTGGAAATGTGAATGTCACGAATCACCAAATTACTCAAGATGATGTTTAAGGATTCGGGGGTAATCTGTTGTTTACTATCACTTAAGGCTTCATCGGGATTGCAATGCGATTCAATCATCAGTCCATCAAAGCCCATGTCCAGCGCTTGCTGTGACAACGGGCCGATGAGTTCACGCCTGCCACCCATGTGGGAGGGGTCGCACAGAATGGGCAAACCGTTCAGGCGACGATGCAATTCAATGGGGATGTGCCACTGTGGTTCATTGCGAAACAGATGCTGGCCGTAGGTGCTGAAACCACGGTGAATGGCACCCAATCGGCGAATTCCGGCATTGTGAATCCGTTGCAATGCGCCAATCCATAACTCCAAATCGGGATTCACAGGATTCTTCACCAATACCGACACATCGGGGTGACCCTGTAGGGCGTTGGCAATTTCCTGCACTGCAAACGGGTTGGCCGATGTTCGTGCGCCAATCCACAAAATGTCGATGCCGGCATCGAGGGCGGCATTCACATGATCACGGTTGGCAACCTCGGTAGCAAGCAGCAAACCGGTTTCACGTTTCACCTCGTTCATCCACAATAGGCCACGAAGGCCTATGCCCTCAAAACCGCCGGGCTTGGTTCGGGGTTTCCAAATGCCCGCACGGAATATCTTCACGCCGGTTTTTGCCACACCACGGGCTGTTTCAAGCATTTGTTCGCGCGATTCAGCGCTGCAGGGCCCAGAAATAATCAATGGTTTGTCCTTGTCAATTCCTTCGAACACAAAGGGCTCCAAATCCATAAACGTATTTTGATTGATGGTATTCATGTAAATCACGATTTTATAAATTGTTTTTGATGCGGTTCAGTGCTTTCTCCATATTTGCAGTGGTAGCACATAACGACAAGCGCACATAACGCTCACCGTTGCTCCCAAAAATGAAACCGGGAACCACGAAAACCCGTGCACGGTCAAGGACGCGGTCGGCAAGGGACACTGCGTTCTGCTCGGCATCGGCTATACGTCCCCACAAGAACAAGCCCCGCTGCGATGGGTCAAAACGGCACCCCATGGCAGCCATGATTTGCTCGGCAACAAGGCGTCGCTCGCGGTACACGGCGTTCAGGCGCACATACCAGTCATCGCTGCACTGCAAGGCTTTCACCGCTGCTTGCATCATGGGCTTGAACTGACCTGAGTCGATGTTGGATTTCACTTTCAGAATCCAGTTGATAAAGGTGGGGTTGGAAGCAACCATTCCCATTCGCCAGCCAGCCATATTGTGCGACTTGCTCAATGAGTTGGTCTCTATAGCCACTTCACGGGCATTCTCAACGGCAAGGATACTCAATTGTTGCTCATGAAGGATGAAACTGTAAGGATTGTCATTCACGATGACAATGCCATGACGCCTACCGAAATCCACCAGCCGCTCGAACAATGTCATACTTGCCACATGGCCCGTGGGCATGTGTGGATAATTCACCCACATGAGTTTAACACCATCAAGCGGCATTCGCTCCAATGCATCGAAGTCGGGTTCCCAGTGATTGGCCTCAGTTAAATCATAATAGTGGATATTGGCCTCGGCAAGGCGGCTCACCGAGGTATAGGTGGGATATCCAGGATTGGGCACAAGCACTCCGTCGCCTGGATTGACAAATGCCAATGTGATGTGCAGGATACCTTCTTTCGACCCAATGAGGGGTTGTATTTCGGTGGCAGGGTCAAGCGTCACCCCAAAGTGACGGAGATACCAGTCGGCATAGGCTTGGCGAAGTTGTGGCAAACCCACATAGGGCTGGTATCCATGGGCATCGGAGCAACGCGCCGACGAGCATAATGTCTCTATCACGTCGGCCGATGGGAGTAGGTCGGGACCACCCACTCCCAGAGAGATGATGTCGGCGCCCTGCGCATTGAGGCGAGCAATCTCCTTGAGTTTGGTCGAAAAATAGTATTCCTGGATTTGACCGACCCTGCGAGCGGGAACTATATCAATCTTTGTATTCTTCATATTCTCCCAGTATTTTGAAATCGTTGAGCAATGGCCTCACAGCGGCTATCGACTGGCGATAGCGGGTATAGTCCTGGTAGGTGAGGTCAATATAGAAACGATACTCCCATTCACGCCCAATGATGGGCAATGACTGGATTTTGGTCAGGTTCATGCCATAGAACGAAAAGATGGTGAGCACCGCCGACAGGCTACCTTGGCTGTGGGGCAGGGTAAAGGCAAGCGAAGCCTTGTCCACACGACGATTGCCCATCAGTTCGCTGGCAGTGGTGGGGTCGGCAAGTGCAAGGAAACGCGTGAAATTACGCTTGTTGGTCTGGATGTCATCGTCAAGGACTTCAAGGCCATAGAGTTCGGCGGCATATCGGCCACACACCGCAGCATGGCCACGAAGGCCTTTCTCGGCAATAACCTTGGCGCTGCCGGCAGTGTCATTGGTCTCAACGAGTTTCATCTGCGGATGGCGGCGCAAGTATTGTTCACATTGCCGCAATGCGATGGGATGGGAATTCACCTCGAAGATATCCTCAATTCGTTGGCCGGGCAGGGCAGCCAGTGAGTGCGAGATGTATTTCTTGTGCTCACCGATCACGGTCAGGTTACTCTGGCGCAGTAATTCATGGTTTTGAAGCAGGCTGCCGGCTATCGTGTTCTCAATGGCCACAATCCCAAACATCGACGCGTCGTTGCACATCACATCAAACAAGTCATGGAATGTCTCACACGGCACAATCGAAATGTGCTCGCCCGCGAAAAACTCACGCGCGGCAGCATCATGAAAGCATCCGGCTTCGCCCTGTATGGCTACTCTGATTTCGTTCATCACAATCATCAATAAAATAGAAAAACCCCGTCATGTGGTGGTGGCGGGATTTTTATTGTTGTCTGTCATTTATCAATAGCATCGCAATCATGCACAACAAGTTATTCCGCCTTTATTTCGCCGAAATAAAAGCAATAATAATACCCGTATGCAAACACATCAGCCATCTCGTTTCTTATATTTCACCGCAAAGTTACACACAATTCTGTTAAATTGCAACATTACGACCGAAAAAATTGAAAAACCTACATAATTGCGCCAGCGGAGTTGGCCAGGACGCAATCGGCAACGTCACTTGCCCACTTTCACGACAAGTGTGCTGTCGCAACGCCTCAGGATCTCAATCATGCGCTCCTCATCAAATGCGATGCAACCCGCTGTATATGCCTTTGAGCCTTTGCAATGAATAAAGATGGCGCTGCCCAAACCGGGTACACAGGCTGCGTTGTAATCGGTCATCATGCCGTAGTTATATTCTGGCACTATGTGATACATATCCTCGCCATTGCACTTGTGATGCAACGCTGCGGTATCAATCACTTGGTTGTAGTAGGCATTGTTGTCACCGCAGGCAAAGATGGAGGGCGTCACATCTATGTAGTTGATAGAGGTTCCGGGGTTGGGCTTCACACCAAAAGCGCCTTTGATGTGCAACGTGCCAACGGGGGTCTTGCGGTCGCCTTCACGCTGTTTTCCAAGGCCTTTTTGCCCAATAAACACATCGGTGACAAAGATTTCCTCGCCGTCAATCGTGAGGCGCGCCTTGGCGCAACTGCCATCCACATCAAATATCTCGAGCAACTGCCCACTTTGAGCGGCTTTCTTCTCGCCACCACTGCACGTACAATCACTGACGCCCATTGCCACAGCACTGAGGCACACAATACCTAACACAAAAAAAATCAACTTTTTCATTCTGCAAATATTATTATGAACATTAATTATATTACCACTACAACTTCTTCCCGTGCACACATCAGCCAGTGCAAGGAGGGGAGAACACAATCACTGGTGGTGATATGGCTCGTTATTGAGAATGGTGAAAGCGCGATACAACTGCTCGGTGAATATCAGCCGCACCATCTCGTGCGAGAACGTCATCTTGCTCAGCGACACTTTGTCGTTGGCACGAGCGTAGACTTCTTGCGAGAAACCGTAAGGCCCTCCCACAACAAACACCAACCGACGCACGCCGCTTGACATGCGCCGCTGCACATATTGAGCCCATTGCAGCGAGGTGTACTCACTGCCATGCTCATCGAGCAATGCCACATAGTCCGATGGAGCGAGGGCCGACAGGATGCTTTTGCCTTCGGCGACACATTGCTGGTCCTCACTCAAGTTGCGCACATTCTTGATGTCACCGATGTACTGTATCTCGAACGGTACATAGTGCGACAACCTGCGGACATACTCGTCAATCCCGGTCTTTAAGTATCCTGTGGTGGTGCGCCCCACAACGACAAGTGCTATTTTCATCGCGCAGGAGGTGTCACGTTCAACATGTCATCGACCGAGAATCCCTCCAGATGGTCAATCACGCAATGCGAATAGCACTGGATTGCCGAGCGGGAATTGGTGGTGGCCAATCCTATCACGGTAGCACCCGATGCCTGGGCTGCCCGCAAACCATTAACCGAATCCTCAAACACATAACAATCAGCAATGGGACAGCCAATCAACTTGGCTCCCAGCAGGAAACACTCGGGGTCGGGCTTGGCGTTTTGAACCATGTCACCGGTTACAACGTGGGCAAAATGGCGTTTGAAATCGGGGTGCTGGGAATAGACTGCATTCATCTTGGCTTGGTCGCTGCTGGTAACCACAACGGCAGGGATGCCGGCACTGTTGAGTTGATCCACAAACTCCATTGCGCCTGCAAAGAAACAGTAACGCATGTCACGCTGAAATTCGTTGAGCATGTCGGTCACTTGCTGGCGCGACTCAACCGGAAAATGATTATGAAGGATTTCTTGCAGGTTCGAACCCTTGATAACGTGCGCGAAATCGGGCACTCCGGTGGGGTAACGGCGATCCACGGCTTCCCAAAAACGGGTATAGATGTCTTCCGTATCAAGCAACACGCCGTCCAAATCAAACAAAACCCCTATTCGCTTTTTTCCGTTCTCGTTCATGACTGCAAAAGTAGTCACACTTGAACGAAAAAGCAAAGTTTACTTCGTTTTTTCCATAACTAAGCCTATTTTTTTGTAACTTTGCAAATAATTTTATGGAATACTATCGAAATGGGATTTTTTAAGAATATTTTCTCAAAGGAGAAAAAAGAAACTCTCGACAAGGGTCTGGAAAAGACCAAGCAGGGCGTGTTCGCCAAAATCACTAAAGCAATTGCCGGAAAAAGCAGCATCGACGACGATGTGCTCGACAATCTCGAGGAGGTCTTCATCACCAGCGATGTGGGCGTGGACACGACATTGAAAATCCTGGATCGAATCCAGGCACGGGTGGCCCGCGACAAGTATGTGGGCAC
>CACZNP010000231.1 GCA_902782545.1 uncultured Bacteroidales bacterium | reverse complement strand
TGGAGCAAACTTTTCCGGCATCAGCATCTTTCTTCCGCAAATGCTGACCAGATAATTCTTAAAAATATCATCCCTAACAGTATCTATCAATTGTTCTTTTATTTCAATTTTATATTCAGGATTAATTGTAAAGAGCCAATTGTCAAAAGCCCTATGAAAAAAACTGTTTAGGCAGAGCCCGTTTTGGGGATTTGTTCTGTTCTTTACATCCTCACTCCAGGGAGAAATATGGCAGGCATCAATCAGTGAAAGCACAGAAATTCCCGTTACGCAACAAGTACTTTGATATGCTGCGATTACTGCATGGCGGAAAAATTGCTGGTTAACCCTCTGCCTTACCATTGTTGAACGTTCCATGCCCATGGGAAGGTCATCAGTCTTTATTTCGGTTGACTTTTCAATATTTGAGTGTCTGAATTGCGCAATAATTCTCTCGCTTTCATATGCTAACAACTCAGGATTATCCATAAATTCATTCCAAACCTCTTCATCAAGTTTGCTGCCATTCTTTAATCCCGAGATATTTCTTGATTTCAAAATTGGGTCGAAACGCCCCAGATTACCGATTTTAAAATTCATGGCTGCAGGGGTTCTACCAATTAATTTGGCATATTCCATAACGAGAGGATGATTCGCGTGGCTATCTTTGAACGGAATCTTACAATAAAGATTCAAAGCCACTATCAATTCTTCACGAGTCCAGTTTCTTGTTGGCATGAAAACAGTCTATTAAGATTTTCTAAATTCGGAAAATATGCTATAATCTTTCAATGCTTATCAGAAGTAGGCTTGCAATTTGCAAAGGAGTTTGTTATTTCGTTAATAATCGGTCTTTTTGCCAGTTCAAGCGCAAAAAATCGCTTGCATTGAACTACAAAGTTACTCAAATTTCCTCACTCTGAGCCACCTTGTGGATAACTTTTTGCCGAAATTCCAAAAAATGGGATGCGGCAAGGGTCCTGGGGGGTTGGGGTTGTTGTGAGGTGTTTGCTGGGGGTCAGTGGTTGTAGAGCAGTTGGCGGTGTGTCTTGGTGTTAGCGCGATAAGTTTCGTGATACCATTCCTTGAAGGTATCGGCATCGGCGGGAAGATAACTCCAATGGTCCAGTCGGCTCCACAAAATCGCTTTGATGCCAATGGGTGTGCCATCTTCCTGGAAGGGCAGGAGTGATGGCAAGTCGTACCTGTCGGAGTAAAAGTCGATGAGTTTTTGCAGTTTGGGGTCATTTTCGAGCATCCGCTTGACCCACACTTGTTCGTATCCCCACATGAGGCTGTCGGTGCCTTCGGGCGGCTCTTCTTCGCCATTGTAGTAACGGCAATCCAATATCAGTTCTTCTCGTGTCATAGTGGTTGCAAAGATATCACTTTTTTCCGAATCGTTGCACGAAACGGGCGACGCATGAGCCCAAAAAACGAACCCGGATCGGTGGGTTGACCGCCCCGGGTTCGTAGTGATGCAGTCGTGTGCGGTTTATCGCACAATGATGTTGAGCCTCGCTCTAACTTGTTCACGTTCGGCAATGCTCATGCAAGCATGGCGTTGCTCTCACTCAATCACTAGTTTCTTGCCGTTGTGGATGTAGATGCCCGGGGTAGAGGGCTTGCCGTGGAATCGGTGGCCGGTGATGTCGTACCACGCGTCGTCGGTCGTGTCGGTTGCCGAAACTGCAATGGCCAGGCCCATTGCCATGAGTAAAAGTTTATTCATAATTGTGATGTTTTGGTTGATAATGTTGATGGTTGATTGTTTCTCCGTAAAGATAATAAATTTTATTGGAAAATCACAACATTGTGTCGCGTTTTTTTACGGCAGTGTGCCGAGGGAGTTGTGTCACTGCGATGGAGAGCAGCGATGGTGTGTGGATACAACCCCTCAGTCGCTGCGCGCCAACTCCCTTAAGAGAGGGTGCCACTGGACCGAGGGCGTGCGTGACGGGTATGGTGAGTCAAATGAGCGAATTGCCTAAAATCACCTGCTTGAAGATTTCTTGTAAATGCTGGAAGTTGTAAAGACGGTTAATGACATCGGTGGGGCACTCATCACTAATCTTGGCGGGAATGGTCTGCAAGAGTTTGCCCTTGTCGAAGTAATAGCGAATCGATTGCTTTTGCCCGGTTTCATCGTCGTCGTAGTTGTAGAGGGCAAACAGGGGATCGCCGGTTTCGGGGTCATAGAGGTACTCGCAGTAGAACTCGTGCGCGCCAATGTTGAAACTCTGTGTGACAAATACCAGGTCGCTTTGCCAGTTGATGCTCCCATCGTTGATCTGGTCTTCCTCGTTGAAGTGGAGACAGGTGAAGTAAAAGGTGATATGCTCCTTGTGTGGGCCACTGCCGGGATACATCTGATTGATGTCGATGGTCATCTGGTTGGTCATCATGGGCTCTTCCTCGGCCATGGCAATCTGCTTGTGCACATCATTGTAGATGGTGCGAATTCGCTCAATCTGCTTGTTGTTGCCCGCAGCAATAGCCATGCCAATGCCTAAGATAAGCACAATAGAGAGTGAAAGTATTCGTTTCATAGCGGTTATTGTTTAAATTTATACAAAAGTAAAGAAAAAAGTGGAATGGAAAAAGAAAACGCTCAAAAAAGCAGAAAACCAAGTCCCTCTTAAGTTCAAATAAGAAGTGCGAAAGGTTTTCAAGTTGTGCGGTTAGTGGTTAGTGGCTTCGGCTGCCCATAACATACAACAAACGCCCCATTTTTTGGGGCGTTTTATTGTTTTGGTTGTTGAAGTTCGGTTTTACATCTTATTCTCCCGCTCGGTAATCTCGGCATCGGTTTGGGTGTAGTTGCCCAGTGAGCCTTCTTTTGCCTGGATGCAGATGTAGGTCAACGGCTCGGCCGAAGTGCATTTGATATTGCGATCGCAATTGGTGGCCACACGCACCACCGAACCCTCGGCTATGTCAAATGCCTCATCGTCAACCTGAAAACGACCGGCACCCGAGAGAATGATGTAGTTCTCCTCATTCTCTTTGTGGCTGTGATAGAACGGAACGGCTATGCCCGTGGGCAGTGTGCCGAAAGAAATCTCACAGGATGTGGCGCCCACCACATCTTTGACAAACTGTTTGCCCTCAAAGCCAACAATCTTACCTACTGAGGTGTGGGCGAACTTGTCGCCACTTTTCAAAACTTTTAATTCGCTCATGATTTGTTATGGTTTAAAATTATTATTAACTTTGCAGCGTGAATCCGCTTTATTTTTAACAGCGCAAAGTTAAGACGTTTTTCCGTCACCTGCAAGAACTAACCTAAAAGTGAGACACTTACATTTATGTAAGTAATATTGAAAATGAACGCATTACCACTGAAAGAAAATTTAAAAAAATACACCGACATTGCTCATTGCCCTGTTCGCAATGTGCTTTCTCACATCTCGGGCAAATGGCCCATATTGATATTGTGCATATTGTCAGAGAACGAGAGGACGCGCTTCAATGCCATTAGCAAAGCCATTCCCGACATATCGTCGAAAGTTTTGAGCGACACGCTCAAGAATCTTGAGGCCGACGGCCTTGTGGAGCGACACCTATATGCCGAGATACCGCCACGAGTGGAATATGCGTTGACCGACCTGGGTAAAAGTTTAATGCCAATTTTGGGTGAACTAATTGGCTGGGCTCTCCTGAATTTTGACCGCTTCAAGCAATCATGAATTGCAATCAAGAATCCATTGAAGTAATTTCATCACCGTCGACCAGTTTCTCTCACCCGACGAAATAGCGTTGATGCGCGACAGCCTGGAGTTTCCCGACCTTGAAGCAAAGTTGAACGACATCCATGAGTTGGCTGTAGCCCCACCGAGCCATCGTTGCCGACCGACGAGGAGAACCAGGCACTGAATGACGATGAGCGCCTGCGCGACCAGTATCTGGACATTGTGGGAAAGTTGGTCACGAATTATGTGTTGCTGACGCACTCCGACCCACACGCCCTGCTGGGCGATGCACTGGAGGCTGGGGCTCCCCTTGTGTTTGCCCCCGTGGACGAAAGTCGCCTGACCATTGACAGCGACCTGCGCATCTTTCTCCCCGACTCTGACAACGACGAAATCAATCTGCATCCACTGAGTAGGGCACTGTACATCCTGTTCCTGCTTCACCCATAAGGCAACGACAGCGATTACAATCATTCATGCCAACTACACCTGCTTCATCAAAAAGTTTAATCGTTTTTCCCTGAAATCATTGATTGACAGCATGCCTTATCGGGAATTGTTCGACAAAGACAGACCTACGCTAAAGATCAGGTTCACGTTGGACAATGTGCCATTAAGATCCCAATCGTCATGATACTCGTCCGATGGCTTGTGATACCACACCGGCATGGGGTATTTGTTGGGCTTGCTCACATCCACAGGATGATGTCCGTTCTCCAACACCACCGCTGGCACACCCTTTTTCACGAAATTATAATGGTCGGAACGGTAAAACCAGCCGTCGGAGTTGTCATCGTCGAAAAAGATATACCTGCCTTGAGCAGCAGCGGCAGCCACATAATAATGGTCTAAGTCGCTTTGGCCACCACCCAAAATCACGACATCGCGCGTCAACTCGGCAGGGCCG
>CACZNP010000230.1 GCA_902782545.1 uncultured Bacteroidales bacterium | reverse complement strand
TACCCGACGACAGCAAGCCCTACGTCATCATGGTCGTGGGAGTGAACGGAGTGGGGAAGACCACCACCATCGGCAAGTTGGCCTATCACTTTCAGCAGGCAGGCAACAAAGTTGTGCTGGGCGCGGCCGACACTTATCGCGCGGCAGCCGATGAACAACTCGAGATTTGGGGACAACGCGTGGGGGTGCCGGTAATCAAGCACAAGATGGGCACCGACCCCGCCAGTGTGGCCTACGACACGGTGGCAAGCGCAAAGGCACAGGGTGCCGATGTGGTGATTATCGACACCGCTGGCCGACTGCACAACAATGTGGGACTCATGCGGCAGTTGACTAAAATCAAGGACGTCATGCGCAAGGTGTTGCCCGATGCGCCGCACGAGGTGCTGCTGGTGCTCGATGGATCCACAGGACAAAACGCTTTTGAACAGGCCAAGCAGTTCGTCGCCGCGACCGAGGTGAACGCGCTCGCTGTCACCAAACTCGATGGCACGGCCAAGGGAGGGGTGGTCATCGGCATCAGCGACCAGTTCCAGATTCCTGTCAAATACATCGGCCTGGGAGAAGGAATCAACGATTTGCAGATTTTCCGAAAAGAGGAGTTTGTTAAATCTTTGTTTGGCAAGTGATCAAGAATAAAATTGATGTCATTTCGCTCGGTTGCTCGAAAAATTTGGTCGACTCCGAGCATCTGCTCCGGCAATTCCAGGCTGCGGGCTACCGCATTGCTCACAACCCGCGACGCATCACGGCCGAGACGGTGGTGGTGAACACTTGCGGGTTCATCCGCGATGCACAAGAAGAGTCCATCAACACCATTCTGCAACTGGCTAAAGCGAAACGGCAAGGGCGCATCAACCGACTCTATGTCATGGGTTGCCTCGCCGAGCGATTCATGGCCGACTTGATTGACGAACTGCCAGAAGTGGACAAGTTCTACGGCAAATTCAACTGGAATAATCTGCTCGATGACTTGGGAAAGGCCTACCGACCCGACTTGGCAAGCCAACGTGTGTTGACCACCCCAAGCCACTATGCTTATTTAAAAATCTCAGAAGGCTGCAACCGGTTTTGCGCCTTTTGCGCCATCCCGCTCATCACGGGGCGCCACCATTCGGTGCCAATCGACAACCTGCTCGACGAGGTGCGCCACTTGGTGCACAAAGGAGTGAAGGAGTTTAACGTCATCGCACAAGACCTGTCTTCCTACGGGATGGACTTGACGGGCAGGATGATGCTACCCGAGTTGGTCCAAAGCATGGCGGCCATCGACGGCGTGGAGTGGATCAGGCTTCACTATGCCTATCCCACACAATTCCCCTACGATTTGCTCCCTGTCATGGCAAGCCATGACAATGTGTGTAACTACATGGACGTGGCTTTGCAGCACATCAGCAATCCTGTTCTGAGTGCGATGCGCCGTCACATCACGCGAGAGCAAACCCTGGAACTGATCGACCGACTGCGCAACGAGGTGCCCAACATCCACTTGCGCACAACGCTCATGGTGGGATTTCCGGGCGAGGGCGAACGGGAATTCGACGAATTGATGCAGTTTGTGCGCGACGCAAGATTTGAGCGGATGGGCGCGTTTGCCTACAGCGAGGAGGAAGGAACCTATGCCGCGCAGCACTACGATGACATCATCCCCGAGGATGTGAAACAGGAACGGCTCAACGCCTTAATGGACTTGCAGGAACAAATTTCGCAAGAAATCCAACAGGGCAAAGTGGGGAAAACACTACGGGTGATGGTGGATCGCGAGGACGAGGATTTCTATGTGGGACGCACAGAGTGGGACTCGCCTGAGGTGGACCCCGAAGTCCTCATCGACAAATCGGCCCCTCTGCCCATTGGGGAGTTTTGCCAGGTGCGCATCACCCAAGCACTGCCATTTGAGTTGATCGGGAAAGCGGTCAACCGTTAGAGACGCTCAATCTTCTTTACTGCGCTCGTCTTTATAGGTACCGTAGTTCGACTCTTCGTTCTCGCGGCGGATGCGTTCACGGCGGCGAAGCACGAAATACAGCACCACAATCACCAGCAGGCTGGCGCCAATCACCCCAAAGTAGAACAAATACTCACCGGCACGCAGGTGGGGCAGCCCTAAATAGGCCATCACAGCCAGATAAACCAATAACCCCAAGGGCAACAATACGGTTCTTCTCATCATTGCAGTATTACTCGATATCTTCAGCCACAACCTTATGATAATAAGGCGATTGCTCGGGAATAAAATCGCCGTCTCTCAACTTCTTGTAGATATTGATGCAGGCCCATGCGTCGATGGCTGCATAGTGCTGCTGCGCCTCGCTCAGGGTCGAAGCCTCCCAGTTGGTCAACCGTTGACTCTTGGAAATCTTTTGACCAAAGAGAATGGCATAAATCTTTTGCAAACCCATTTCGGCAATCTGGAACGACCTGACCAGTT
>CACZNP010000229.1 GCA_902782545.1 uncultured Bacteroidales bacterium | reverse complement strand
GGTGAGCACGGCGGCCGCCATTGCCCTGGTTGCCACCGTGGCCGTGCGAATGCTCCACAAGCCATCCCTTCCCGTCACCAACCAGGACTCGACGGAACTCATTGCACAAAACCCTGCGGAGAACAGCGCAATCAGTCCCATGGACGAACTGCTCAACACGCTGAGCGACGACGAACTTGTCCTGATTGATGTTCCTGTTCCCGATGAAATACCTGAATATTAATTCACAAAAACTTGAATACAATGAAAAAAATCATTTTTCTGGCAACTTTTATCATTCTTGCCACATCGGCAATGGCCGATGACCAGCAAAACAAAGACCTCGACGAAAGAATATTTGACGCCAGGGTCAAGCAGATGAGCCTCACGCTTCAACTGACCGAGGCTCAGAAAGCCCGTTTCGTCCCCATCTACCAGCGTTACACAACCGAGATGCGCAAAGTGCTGACTTCGGCCAACCACGAAAGGCAATCCGAAGATGCCAAGCAACAAGCCATCATCATCAAGGAACGACTCAACCGGCAAAAGCATGCCATCGACATCCAGAGCAAATACATCGATGAGTTCGCACAAGTGCTCGATGCCAAGCAGTTGCGGCGATTCCTGGAAACTGAGCGCAGAATCAGCAAAAAGGTGAAAATGCGCAGCAGCGAGGCCAAAGCCCGGAAACTCATCAAAAAAGAGCAACGACAAGCCCGAAAAGAACAACGCAAAGCCCTCAAGGAACAACGACAAGCACAGCGTGAGTTGCGACATCAGCAACGGTTACAACGCCGCGAAATGCGTCAACAACAAGACAGCAAGCCCTGAAAGCCACCGCACATTGCCCTCACACAATCCTCCTGACGGTTCCACAACCGGTCAGGGGGATTTTTTGTGATGTCACTACCAGCGATGAATTTTGCCCTTTTTGTCTGTTGTCATCAAAATTGTGGCAACGCAATGGGGAATATTTGGGGAAAATCGTTAATTTTACGGCTCAAAACAAAACCACCTGCTATGAAAACTCGTATCACACTGCTGCTTATGGTTTGGGCACTGGGAATTGCCGTCGGTCCGGCCGAGCCCCCCGTTCTGCACTCCCGCATCGGAGAAACGATGACGGCCACCAATGGCGCGCTCACCATCACCAACATCGGCAAGAAGCAAAACCGCGACTATCGCGACACGGCCACACTCGACCAAGACGTGTTCTCGCCCAAGTCGGTCAATTTCCACCCCAACGGGAAAAAATACTACGTCAATTCGCTCGAAGGGTGCCGCACAGTGGTCTACGATATGGCAACAAACAAAAAAATCAAGGTCATCCACCACGACTTCAAGTCGGGCGAGGGACCATTGTGGAACACTCCCAGCGGCATTTACCGTTTCAAGCATTACACGGGCGGAGAGAAACGGCCGTTCATGGGCAAGCCTGTGGAGAGTTGTTTCTCGCACGGAGGACGTTACTTGTGGGTGCCCTATTATCGCCGCACCTTCGACATCAATGCACAGGATCCCAGCGCGGTGGCCATCATCGACACCCAAACCGACAGCATTGTCCGCATGATGGAAACCGGTCCATTGCCTAAAATGATTACCTGCTCACACGACAACACAACCATCGCCGTCACACACTGGGGCAACAACACGGTGGGCCTGATTGACATCACCGCGAGTGACCCCCGGCAGTGGCATCACTTGCCCTATGTGGTGGTGCAACAAGAGTTGGCTCTCAACTTCAGTCTCTCCAGTGCTGTGAACCGCGACGCACACAGCGGATTGATGCTGCGCGGCACGGTGTTCACTCCCGACGACCGTTACCTGCTGGTGGGATGCATGGGCGGCGGGGGCATCGCCGTCATCGACATGGCCAGCAAGCAATATGTGGGACTGATTGGAGGCATCAGCAACGCACGCCACCTTATCATCAAGAACAACTATCTCTATGCCAGCGTCAACGCGGCAGGGCTTGTACAACGCATCAGCATGGACACCGTGATGCGAGCCATTGAGAACCGACAGGGAAAAGCCATCACCGTGCGCGGGTGGCAAACCTGCCGGGTGGGTGGCGGTGCGCGCACCATCGAGGCCTCGCCCAGCGGACGCTTCATTTTTGCGGCTTGCAACTCGGCCAGTCACCTCTATGTGGTCGACACACGCACGATGACCGCCATAGGCAGCATCACGGTTGACTCCTATCCTGTGGGGCTGCACATCAGCGACGACGGACGTTTCCTGGTGGTCACCTCACAGGCACGCAGTGGACTGGGTGGCAACGCGGTGAACCTGTATCGCGTGGACTATGAAGAGCCCGAGGTGAGCAGCGACCCCAAGCCCGCCATCACCCTTCCTGCCGACAGCGACAGCACAGTCACACAGCCTCAACCCATTACCGCCGGCACGAGCAACATCCCGTGGTGGATGTGGGCGGCGGCAGGAGCCTTCGTTCTCATTGGCTTGCTAATGCTGGTTTTCCGACGCAAAAAGAATTAACACACCCCCACCCTACGATAATGGATGCGTTGAGATGGCACTCGCTTGAAGGGGCCGGCAACGTGGAGCCGCCACGACAGTTCACCTATCCCTTCCACTATGTGCCCCACCAACTGGCAGTGACCGCCGCCAAGCAAGTGCAGCACGATGTGGCACGGCAAGCCCAATGGGCCGACGAACTGCGCGCAGGCAAGATGCTGGGCGTGCTTGTGGCGCGCAATCAGGCAGGCCACCTGGGTTTTCTGGCAGCATATTCCGGATTGCTCAATGGCAGCAACGACCTTCCCTACTTCGTGCCACCCATTCACGACCTGCTGGCTCCCGATGGCGAATTCAAGCAGGGCGAGGCGCAAATTGACGCCATCAACCGGGAAATCGACACTCTGGAGGCATCGCCGGCCCTGCAAGCCCTTCACGACGAGTGGCAACAAGCCCTTGGGCAACGCGATGAGGCTGTGGCTGCCCAGCGACAGATTATAGCGCAGGCCAAAAACGCCCGCGATGCCCGACGTGTTGCGGCACCGGTCAACAGCCAGGAGGCCGCCGCCATGGAGCGACAAAGCCAGCACCTCAAGGCCGAATTGCGCCGCATCAAGCAACGCCACAAAACCATCATCGACGAGATTGAGAACAGGCTCTCAGCCGCACGCCAGCGCATCACAGCACTCAAGCGCCAGCGGCGAGCCATGAGCGAGGCATTGCAAGAGCGCATTTTCCGCCTTTTTGTGGTTGAAAACGCAAGAGGCGAGCAACGCGACCTTGTGCAGATTTTCGCCGAACATAACGGCACTCTGCCGCCCGCCGGCGCAGGAGAGTGTTGTGCTCCCAAATTGCTTCACCACGCCTATCAACATCACTTGCAGCCCCTGTGCATGGCCGAGTTCTGGTGGGGAGAGTCTCCAGCGGGCGAAGTTCGCCATCACGGGCATTTCTATCCCGCTTGCCGCAGCAAGTGTCTGCCCATTCTCACCTTTATGCTGCAAGGGCTCGATGTGGAGCCCAATCCACTGGCCACACACTCCCCCACCACACCTCTCCCCGAAGCCTACGATGATGCCTGGCTCACCGTGGTGGTGAAGCCTGCAGGCATGCTCAGCGTACCCGGCAAACTCATGGAAGACTCGGCACTCACACGGTTCGGCCAAGCACATCCCGAAGCCACCGGCCCCATGGTGGTGCACCGCTTGGACCAGGAAACCAGCGGATTGTTGCTCTTTGCCAAAGACAAGGATTCGCACCAGGCATTGCAACGCCAATGGGCCGAACGCAGCATCGGCAAGCGGTATGTGGCACTGCTCGAAGGAACAGTGAAAACCGACGAAGGCATCATTGATTTGCCTTTGCGCCCCAACGTGGACGACCGCCCGCGACAGATGGTGGACCCGGTGCACGGCAAGCGGGCCGTGACTCGCTTCCATGTGCTCAAACGCATGGCTGGAAGAACACTGGTCATGATGGAGCCACTCACCGGACGAACTCACCAACTCCGTGTCCATGCCTCACATCCACAAGGCTTGAACGCACCCATCGTGGGCGACATGCTCTACGGCACTGCCGACACCCGACTCATGCTCCATGCCCAGCAACTCACTTTCACCCACCCCGTCACGGGCAAACCCATTACGGTCACAAGCGACTGGAATTCAGAAATCCCTTACTGAAAAAAAGGTGTTTGGCGCTTTGTTTGCTTTGGCATTGACGCAATAACAAATATTTTTACTAAATTTGCATCAGCATAAACCACAATTAAACATTTAGAACTAATGAGAAAATTACTACTCTTGGCTGTGGCCTTGTGGATGGGAGGAACTCTCTCCGCTCATGCCGACGAAGCCCTGAAACGCGAGATGCGTACGGTGTGGATTGCCACCGTGTCCAATATTGACTGGCCACAAACCCGTGGCACCTCAGCAACCATCCAAGCCAAGCAAAAGAAACAACTCACCGACATGCTCGATGGTTTCGTGAAAACCAACATGAACGCCGTGTGCCTGCAAGTGCGCCCCATGGCCGATGCTCTCTATCGGTCGAGTTATGAGCCGTGGTCAAGTTACGTGAGCGGCACCCGAGGTGTCGACCCAGGTTGGGATCCCATGGCTTTTGCCGTTGAGGAGTGCCACAAGCGTGGACTGGAATTCCATGCTTGGGTCAACCCATACCGTTTCAGCAACAGTTATGGCAACGACTGCAACACCCCGCAGGACCAAGCCATGAAAGAATCGGGATTGCTCATGCAGGTGGACAAATACATGGTGTTCAACCCTGGCTTGGAGGGGTCACGACAACATCTGCTCAAGGTGTGTAAAGAGATGATCGAGAACTACGACATCGACGGAATCATTTTCGACGACTACTTCTACCCCGGCGGCGGCACCCCCACCAACAGTTCAGCGCCCGACTACCAACTGTGGCAGCAGAGCAACAGCGGGATGAGCATTTCCGACTGGCGACGCGCCAATGTGAACTTAATGGTCAGGGAGTTTTACGAGATGGTGCAACAAACCAAGCCCTACGTGAAATTCGGCATCGGGCCGGCAGGTGTGGCCGGAACGGCTTCAACCAGCGCCAGCCAGCACCATGTGGATCCCTGTCCCACAGGTAGCGACTGGCAGTACAGCACCATTTACAGCGACCCGCTGGCATGGCTCGAAGAAGGGACCATCGACTACATCTCCCCGCAACTCTACTGGAAAACCACCCACTCGACCAATCCCTTCGGGCCACTCACCAAGTGGTGGAGTTACATCGCACAGCATTTTGGACGCCACCACTACGCCAGTCACAACATCTATTTCATGGCCAACGACGGCGAAGGGAATAACCTCACCAGTTGGCAAGAGATTGCCAAGCAAATCAACTACAGCCGCGAGTACAACCTTGATGGAGCACCTGGCGTGAACTTCTACAGCGCCAAGTACATCAATGGCCCATACTATAGTGGGTTGGGCAACTATTTGGCACAAAATGTGTTCACGACCAAGAGTCTCACCCCGGCAATGACGTGGAAACAAAAAACCGAATACGCCGCTCCGGCCGATGCCAGCCTGCAAAGCGGCACCCTGCGCTGGACGGGCGTGGGCGTGCCCCTGGTCAAATACAGTGTGTATGCCATCCCCACATCGGTGTCGCTCGAAGCGGCACGAAGCGACAAGTACGGAGGCTTCAAGAGTGAGTACTTGCTGGGTGTGAGTTACGAGGCGCAGTACGCGTTGCCGGCCGACGTGCAGCAAGGCTACTGGTATGCTGTGTGTGTGCTCGACGGCTGGGGCAACGAGTTTGACCCCGCCCTTGTCAATGCTCCCTCAGGATATGCCGACGAAGTCACCCTCATCGCACCCATCGACGGCGCACAGGTGCAGTGGCAACAACAATTCCAGTGGACACCGGCCAGCGAGGCCACCTACCGGCTGACGATTGCTGCCGACGCCAACTTCAATACGGTCTTGATCGACAAGACGGGGCTCACTACCTGCACGCCCACAATCGATTTGATTGATTTGGAGTCGAACACAACCTATTTTTGGCGTGTGACCACCTCGCAAGCCGGGCGCTTCGACAAGACCAGCGCAGTGGCATCTTTTGCCACTGGAGCACGCCCTCTGGCCACAGCAGCCGAACTGGTGGCACCCAGCGATGGCGCCGAGGTCAATGACCAATTCAATTTCATCTGCAAGAAAGACCAAGGGGCTACCAGTTACATCGTCCAAATTGCCGCCGACCGCGACTTCACTCAAATCAAGTACACCACTGGTGAGATGACCACGATGGCTGCCACGATGATGACAGTCCCGTTCCAGCCGGCACGCATCGGCACAGGCACATTCTACTGGCGCGTTCTCACTGCCGCCGCAGGATGCGACGACAACGTCAGCGCTGTGAGGTCGTTCACCGTCACCAGTGTGCCCACGGGAGCCATCGAGCCAGGCTATGTGAAACTGAACGACATCGACAGTTACGACGACATGGACAACTTGCGCCTGACCAACAAATGGGTGCGCTCGACCAAGACCGACTATGAAAACATGGAGTTCACCAATGGAGGACTGGACAACCGCGGTATTGCCGCCGATGCCGACTATGTGTACCAAATCGGACGCAGTGAGGGTGCCAGCGATGCCAATGTCTACATCAACCACTATAGCGCCTCAACTGGCGAACTGATCAGGACGGTGCCTGTCTCGAACGAGGTGCAGTGCAGTTATTATCCAGGCAACGACATCTTCACCGACGATGCCGGAAACTTCCTCATCTCGAACCTGCTGCTCAACATCTCGAATGCACCACTCAAAATCTACCGTGTGAACGTGAACACCGGCGAGGTGCAACTGGTGTGCTCGCTCACCACCAACGCCACTTCATCGGGTGTGCGCATTGACCATTGCGATGTGGTGGGCGACGTGTCCACGGGCAACTACACCGTGTTTGCTGCCATTGCCAACGGCAAGGAAGTAGTGCGCTGGGCCTTCAACGGCGGCGCCACACCCACGTGCTCGGTGATGACAGCACAAAACTTCTGTCCCAGCGGTGCCACGGGCATCGGCATCGCGCCGCGAGTGTTTGGCATCAACCAGAACGAAGTCATTGTCACCGGCGGTAACACGCATCCCACCCTCTACAACTTTTCCACGGGACGGGTGAGTGACAGTTTCGCCAATAATCCGGGCATCATGCCCGAAGGCACCGAGGCCAACGGCTTCACGCGCTTCACCTTCCAGGGCAAGAATTTCATGCTCTATCCCTACGGCGACTTCCGCAGCACACTGGGACACCGCTTCATGCTTGCCCGCAACGACACGGGCACTGCCTATAACGGCTACAAGGCAATGTGGGTGTTCCCCGAGAGTGGATTGGGCGCCAACAACAGCAACACATGGGATGCGCCATGCACGGCCGTGCAGGTGGGACACACCATGCATCTGTATGTCTATTCTCCGGCCAACGGACTGGCCGCTTACGTGCTGAGCAGCACCAATCTCGTGGGCGACGTGAATGGTGACGGCGAGGTGAGCGTGGCTGACCTCACTTTGCTCGTGAACATGATTCTCAACCAGACGGAGAACGAGCGCAGTGATTTGAACGGCGACGGAGAGACGGGCATTGCCGATGTGACCATGCTGGTCAACATCCTGCTCAACAATAACTGACGGATCTTTCCCGGCCCAGCACACACAACAAAGGCGCGCCTGTGATCAAGGCGCGCCTTTACTGTGTCAGTCGGCTCTTGCCGGGTGAGGCACGATCAACGCACAATCACCTTCTTGCCGCCGCGCACGTAGATGCCACCGGCGGGATGTGCCACTGGGCGTCCCAGCAAGTCATAGTAGGTGCCGTCGCTGTCGGTGACGGTTTTCACCTCGTCAATGCCGGTGACTTTGCCAAAGTCCACCTTGCCGTATTGCCCATTGTCGCTCTGATGCACAATCACCTGTTCAATGGCGGCGGCATCGTTCTGGTCGGCCACATTCCATGTGTTTCCTATGGCCGAGATGTTGCTGCCGCTGTTGTTGTACAGGTCGCACAGGTTACCGGCCTCAAGCGAGTAGTTGGTGCCATCGTTGCCATTGTCTTTGAAGGTGTTCAGGCCAGGGTCCTCGTTCGTACCCATGTCCACCTCGATGAGCGGTGTACTCTCACTGCCGGTTATGGGGCCGATAAGGGTAATGCCCCACATGTTGCCTTCGATTTGGTTACCGCGAATCTTGGCGACCGCGCCGCCGGTGTTGGCGGTGATGTTGATGCCGCTGCCACCCTGCTGGGCGTTGGCGAAGTAGCGGTTGTTCTTCACCACATTGTTCTCAATGAAGATTTTGCCAGGGCCCGTGAGCGTGATGCCGTAGGAGTTATCGGTCACGGTGTTGCCCTTCACGGTCACGGTACCCGTGGAAGCAGCGCCAAGCAAGTGGCTCACGGCGATACCGCCGGTGCGTGTGACCACGGCCCGGCCCGTCACCTCATTGTTCTCAATGCGGATGTCGTAAGAACCGTACAACCCCATGTTGATGGCGGGGGTGAGGCGGCCACTCACGCCGTTCTTGTCCATGATGTTGTTGGTGATGTCGATGCCCACGGCAACACTGGCGGCGCTGGCTATGCAAGCCACCTGGCCGTTGGTGAACTTGCAGTTGTCCACCACATTGCCGCAGCAATCACTGGTGATGTTCACATTGGCCGACCCCAACTTGCTGTTGAAAGAGTCGAAGATACAATTGCGGGCAACAAGGTTACCCTCGCCGCCGTTGGCACCGAAGTTGATGCCCACATAGTTCATCACCACGTTGTTGAGCACGGCGTTGCTCTGTTCGCCGTAGAGTTTGAACCCCATGGCGCTGCCCGTCGACGCCTCATCGGCAGTGACAGTGGCGTCGGTGATGACCAGCGGGCCATTCATCGAGATGCGGGCCTTGCCGGTAAACACCAGCGTCTCACCAGCGTTAATCGTCAGGCCATTGCCATCGGCAAGAGTCAGGTCGCTCTTGCTCGCCACAATACCGCCGTCGTCAAGCGCCACATCCTCGGTCAGTTCGGTGTTCAGCGACAGGGTATACACCCCATCGGCGACCGACACACCCGAGCCTTCAATCCCAGCCAAGTCGGCAAGCGTGTACACTTTGCCCTGCACAACCAACGATGCAGCAGCGATCAACAAAAGAGTAAATGTTTTTTTCATAAAGTCTGTGTTTTTGATAAATTAATAAAGTGAAGTATACACAAAATTAGGAAAAAACATGAATACAACCAATTTTTTTGAACAATATTTATTGAATTCCATAGCGATTGTGTTAAATAACGGAAAAATATGTATCAAACGCTAAAATAATTTAAAAACAACGCAAATTTACATTAAAAAAAGTGGAAATTTGAGAATAATTGCGTATGTTTGTAGACTATTATGCATGATATCGCCTGATAGCAACACAAACCCACGACAAACGGTAAAATAACATAAACTATAAACAAAAACTATTCACATTATGAGAAAACAGTTACTGCTTCTGTTGTTTTCCATCCTGGCGGTGCTGGGCTATGCCCGCACGGTGACGGGTGTGGTGACACAGGCATCGGACGGAGAGCCCATCATCGGGGCATCGGTCCAGGTGCATGGCACCACACGCGGCACGGCTACCGACCTGGACGGAAAATACACCATCGACGTGAACGACGGCGATGTGCTCGACATTTCCTATGTGGGAATGAATCCTGTTTCGATCAAGGTGACCAGTGGCAAATCGGTCATCAACGTGGAACTCAAAGAGAATGCCCAAGTGTTGAGCGAGGTGGTTGTGACCGCCATGGGGCAAACTCAGGAGAAGAAAAAACTGAACTTTGCCGTGCAATCACTCGACAGCGACCAAGTGACCGCAGGTGGCGCTGCCAACTTCGCCAACACCCTGCAGGGCAAAGTGGCTGGCTTGCAAGTGGCCACGGGGGGCGGCTCGCCCAACTCGTCGACACAGATTATCGTGCGCGCCATTTCATCGGTGAACAACTCGCAGAGCAATGAGCCTCTGGTGATTGTGGACGGTGTGGCCATTCGCGGTAGCGGCTCCACACTTGCCGACCTCAACCCCAACGACATCGAGAACATGAGTGTGCTCAAGGGTGCGGCAGCATCGGCACTCTACGGCCAGGAGGCCGCCAACGGTGTGATTATGATCACCACCAAGAGCGGTAACCGCGACGGCTCGGTCAAGGTCACCGGCAGCGCCACCGTCGAAATCAACCAGGCAATGCGTGTGCCCAAGGTCCAGAGCATGTTCATGCCGGGTACCAAGGGCATGTACAAGGAGAACTCGGCCAGCGGAGGTTGGGGACCCTATGTGCCAGCGGGGCATCCCATCTACGACAACGTGAACAACTTCCTGCAGAACGGTTTGTTGCAGAAGTACGACGTGTCGGTATCGGGCGGCACCGAGAAGTTCAACGCCTATGCCTCGGTGGCCTATATGGACAATGAGGGCATCGTTCCCAAAGACTACAAGAAACAACTCACGGCCTTCCTCAAGAGTTCGTTCAAGCCCAGCAAGCAGGTGTCGTTCCAGTTCTCGATGAACTTCAAGAACAGCACCGCGCGTGGATTTGGCAACTCGATGAGCACCATCTATGCATGGGCCATCGACAAGGACATGAGCGACTATCAAACCAAAGAAGGGCATGTGAACTGGGCGAATCGCTACGACCACTGGGAATTGCTCCTCGACAAGGAGCGGTTGGGCGCCGGCGTGTCGCCATACTTCGGGCGCTACCGCGACAAGTCGTGCACCGAGAGCACCCGCATCATGCTCAACGGGCAGGTGACCTATGAACCCATCACCGACTTGCAAATCACGGGAAAGGTCTCCTACGACAAGGGCTACAGCACCTACGACAGTTACTCCATCCCACGCATCTACGAAGGCGACCTGGAGAATCCCGAAGATGACGAGGTACAACAAATCCTCAAGAACAACCAGTCGCTCTACGGTTCTTACAGTTTCCAGCCTTCGCGCGGCGAACTGGTGAACTACCAGGGTCTGGTAACTTACAAAAAGACATTTGCCCAGGACTTCACCTTCAACGTGCTCTACGGTATGGAGTACAAGAAATACAAAGGCTATGAGGCTTCCATCTACAACGAGCACTTCATGCTGGGCGGTGAGTATTACAGTTTCAACAACACCAACTTCACCGACGGCGACTTGCTGAAAGACAACAAGCCCACACTCTACCATAGCGAATACGACAAGTACGGATACTTTGGCGAACTTCGTTTCGACTACAAGGGCATGGCACAATTGTCGGCCACTTACCGACACGACGGCTCCTCGCGCTTCAAACAAGCGCCGCGAACCTCCTATTCCTACCCCTCGGTGACCGCCGGTGTGATCTTCAGCGAATTGTTCCACCTGCAAAACAAGTGGTTCTCTTACGGCAAGATCCGCGGCAACTGGGCCAAGGTGGGTAAGGACAGCCCATCGTATCTGTTTACCGACACCTATAAGGAATGGACACTGTTCCCCGACGGCGGCTACGGTGTGGATCCCACCATTAGCCGTGCCATCACCCTGGAGCCGGAGATGACCAGTTCCTGGGAGATTGGCGCCGACCTGCGCTTCTTCAACAGCCGCACCCGACTGGATGTGGCCTACTACTCGACCACGGTCGACAACCAGATTGTGAGTGTGCGTGTGTCGCCTGCCTCGGGAACCATCCTGCAAACCCGCAACGAGGGCTCCATCGAGAACTACGGCGTGGAGTTGACGCTGGCACAGGACATCATCAAGAGCCACGACTTTGACTGGACAGCATTGCTCAACTTCTCCTTCAATCGCGGCCGTGTGAAATCGCTGCCCGACGACATCATCGAGATTCAGGGCACACAGTATGGCGACATCTTCCCCGTGGCACGACTCAACGGGTCGTCGACGGGTCTGTCGGGAAAAGACTATGAGCGCGACCCCGAAGGCAACGTGATTTGCGACGCCAACGGTTATCCCATCATCAGCCCGCAGAAGGGTATCTACATCGGCAACCGTGAGCCCGACTTCCTCCTGGGACTTGGCTCAAACTTCCGCTGGAAGAACGCCACCCTGTCGTTCCTGTTCGACGGACGATGCGGCGGCGATGTGGCCAATGTGACGGGGCGCAGCCTCATCACCAACGGCATGAACCACCTCTACGACAAGTACCGCAACCGCGAGGTCATCTTCAACGGTGTCCAGGCGGTGACCGGTGCCGACGGACAAGTGACCTATGTGAAGAACACCACACCCATCGTACTCGACGCCAACTTCATCAGCAAGTATTTCTCCACCGTGTCGAGCAACTTCATTGAGGACGGTTCCTACATCCGACTGAGTTATGTGACCTTGGGCTACGACTTCACCCCGCTGCTCAAGAGGGGCTGCCCGGTGAAGAGCCTGGGACTCACATTCACTGGTCGCAATCTGTTCCTGCTCACCAAGTACACGGGCAATGACCCCGCACTGATGGCAGCGGCAAGTGGTGGTACGGGCGGCATGGGCATCGACAACTACAACGTGCCCAGCACCCGCAGTTTCAACTTTACTCTTAAAGCCACATTCTAAGGAGGGAATTACACTATGAAAAAGATAAAACTGATTGCATTATTGCTGCTCACCAGCCTGCTCTCCGTGAGTTGTGAAGACATACTTGGCGACAACGTCAACCCCGACCGCGCCCATGAAATCGATGCCAAGGCCGGACTGCCAGTGATTGTGTACTACGCACAGCAAATCGTCTATGACCACGCTGAGTACTATGCCTACTTCTCGCAAATGCTCACCACGGGCGGCAAGAGTTCGGTGGGTGCCTACTCCTACAAGTGCGAGTGGGAAATGCTGACCATGAACCGCCACCCGATGTGGCGCCGCCACTACTATGATATCGGCAAGAACGCCATCAACCTGGTCAACAACTCCAAAGCCATCAACTCGCCCAACTATGAGTTGATTGCACGAACCATCAAACTGATGTCCACTCAGTTGACAACCGACGCCTTCGGCGACATCCCCAACACACAGGCCTACCTGTCGAACGCTCCGGCCTACGACAGCCAGGCATCCATCTACGCATGGATGATGAAGGAGGCCGATGATCTGTTGGCCATGTACGAGGACCCCGCCATTGTCAACAACCCCGACAACGAGGACATCACCTTCAAGGAAGACCGCATCTATGGCGGCGACCTGGAAAAATGGAAAGGACTCGTCTATGCTGTGAAAGCACGCCTGCTGCTGCGCAACATCCCCAATGTGGACCGCAGCGCGGCCATGTGCCAAAAAATCATCGATGCTGCCGACGCCGCCATCAACCAGTGGCGCAAGGGAGACCTGCTCCATGGCGCATGGTTTGGCAACGAGCCACGTTACAAATGGGACGGCGGCACTGGCACACAAAGCGCCGTGTGGAGTGTGGCGCAGCCAATCATCAACTCGTGGGAGTCGCGTGGTAACCTGCTGGGAAGTGCCATCCCCTCCAAGTTCTTCATGATTGACCTGCTGGGACTTGTCAATCCCGAGGATGAGAAAACCACAGGTTTCTACAACATCGAGACTGGCTTTGCCAACGACCCGCGATGCTCGCTGCTGATGATTGCCCGCACTGGGCCCATGACCGCTTCCAATGCCGCAGCACGCATCAAGATGCGTTACCTGGAGAACAACATCGGCATGGGAACATCGTTCAAGATTGCCAACTACCCCAACCTGTACATGGGTGCCTATGCCGGCGATGCCAAGTGCTACAACCCGTTGTTCACCATGGAGGAACTCTACTTCATCAAGGCCGAAGCCCTCTACTGGATGGGGCAGAAAACACAAGCCTGCGCTCTGGCAAAGGAAGCCACACAGTGGAACATCCAGCGACACCTCGACTTCTTCTTCACACAGTATCCCAACGCCAACTACAAGGAAGATGAGGACAACAAGTATCCTGGCAACAGCACAGCCGATGGCAAGCCCGGTTTTGTGGGGGCCAAGTACTGGAATGGATGGGTCAAGGCTTTCCTCGACAACGTGGATGTGAGCGAGACCGACTCCACCTACAACCAGCGCACCGGCAAGTGGCGCTACACCACTACCGACTATGCCCACAAGGTCGAGGACCACGGCAACGAGCACTGGTTCTTCAACCCATCGGACTACAAACTGAGTGACCTCATGCAGCAGAAGTACATCGCCATGTACCTGCAGCCTGAGCAGTGGACCGACATGCGCCGCTATCACTACAGCAACAACCGCAACAACTACGGCATCGGAGACAACAATGAGATCATCTATCCCACCCTGCGACGCCCCTACAACCTGTATGCGGCTTACTGGATCGACGGTCTGACCGAAACCGAGAAGGAAAACACTTGGATTCAACGTCTGAACTACGACCCCGAATGCGAAGAGAAGTACAACCGGGCCGAGTTGCAACGCCTGGGTGCCTACAAGAACTACAAGTGGCTCCAAGTGCCCATGATTTGGGCACACCGCTACGGCGAGGTCACTTCGCTTACCGACGACTCAGCCATCACACCCGTTCCCTAACAATGAATCAGAGTAAGGTTTTTAATCACTCATTAATTATACAATGAATATGAAGATTTATCAAATCATAGCCTCTTTGGCAATGGCCACCCTGCTGGTCACATCGTGTGCCGTGCATGACCCGTTTGCCGATCGCATGGAGATTGGGCAGGTCCTGCCCACCGTCGACTGGCAACAGAACTCCGTGACGGTCAAGGCGGGCACCTATGCCTCTTTCAAGGCACAATACTATACCAGCGCCGACCGTTCTCTCGACCACAGCGAGGTGTGGGCTTTGATCAAGCGGTCGCAATCTTCGGCAGCAACCAGCCGACTGACATCAAGCCTCCGCTACACCAAGACTTTCCAACTCACCGACACCGTGCGCAGCGCACAGATGATGGCTTCCTATGCACACAGTCTGGCCGAATGGGACGGGCATGAGTACACCCTCAACGACTCTTTCCCAACATCACGCACGCTGGCGCCGGTGGCTTGGAACACCCCCACCGATTGGGACCAAGAGAAATTCGATGCCTACTATCCTGCAGGCTTTGCCGACGAGTTTGTGGCTCACATGGTGAACGTGCTCACCAAGGACAGCCTCTACTACAACGACCTGCGCAACATCTACATCAATTATCCGTTCACCGAGGAGCAGTTCCAGGCCATGAACTCCAAGTACAGCGTGGACTTCCCCACCACAACCGAGACGGGCGAGAAAAGTGACGCATGGTTTGCCGACGACGAAGTGGACCATTACTACTACACCACCGTCGGCGAGGATGGGGTGACCATCTATCACGAGATTGCAAGCGAAACTGATGCCCCCACAGGCGTGAACGTGTACCCCGTGTACAAATCCTCGCCGTGGCTCTTCAGCCGTTACAGCGATGACACAGGTGGAAAAATAACCACCGTGCGAAGCAAGTATATGCCTTACTGGAAGGATTTGATTTCATTGATTCCTTTCACCGACTGGATTTACAACAATGCTGACAAGAACTACGCCGTGTCGTTCAACCGCCAGTATTTCCTGGAACCCGACTTCCGCGTCTATGACACCGAAGGAAAGGTGGGTATTACATCCGACAACAAAGAAGTTACTCTGAACTAAAAAGGAATTGACCATTATGAAGACATTCAATAAAATTGGACTGTTTACATTGTTAATGCTTGCCATGGCGGCTTGTGTCGACAAAGAGCCCGATTACGGCAACTTCCCCGGAAAGGACGTCGATTTCACCTACAACGTGGACGGCGACCAGTACTTGCTCGACTTTTATGTGGTGTCGACCATCAAGTTCAACAACACGTCGTCCAAAAACGGAGCCGTGACGTGGGACTTTGGCGATGGCACCACATCGACCGAGTCCAACCCGCTCCACAAGTATGCCAAGTCGGGGGTGTATCAAGTGACCTTGAACATGGAGGGTGTGGGCAAATGCACCTATCCCCTGCTCATTTACGACATCGCCCCGGTGCTGAGCGTGAGCGAACAAAGCGCCAAGCCCATTGTCATCAACGATGTGAATGTGAAACTCGACATCGAACTGCCCAACCCCGAGAATTTGATTTGCAAGTATGTGTGGATCTTCCCCGAGGGAACCAAAACCGCCGACGGACAGGAAATCACCACCTTTGAGGGCTATTCGCATGCCGACGGAACCATTGATAACCCAGGCAAACTCACGTTTAAGCACATAGGGTCCCAAAAGATTGAACTGCAGACGTGGTTCGACATCAACGGCGAAAACCGACGGCTTGAGGACTCTTATGTGAACGTGCAAGTGGGGTCGTCGATTCCGGCACCCACCTTGTACTATGCCACCTACGGAGGCAACATCAAGGCGTATAAACTGGTGGATATGTCCCAACTGCCCTCCGGCACGAAGAACAAACCCTTCGACATGGGTGTGAGTTCGGGCAACATGCCCACCACGCTGGTGTTTGCCACCGAGAGCGGGACGGCATCGGTTGACGAAGAGACCGGCGAGTCGGAGATCATCCCGCAGGACAACATCTACATCCTGGATTGCGGCAAGCAGTACTACTACGTCAACGATGAAACCAGCACCCTGGGTGATGGCAAAATCACTGTGATGAGCGCTGACGGAAGCACCGTGAACGTGATGATCACCAATGTGGGCGCACAAGCCTTCAATGACCCGTTCCAGGGTTGCACCGACGGAACCTATCTGTACTATACAGACCGTAACACCGGCATCCGCCGTATCCCGCTCACCACCCGCAACGAGGTGGAGAGCACCAACTTCAACAGCACGGCGGGCTACTATGTGGTGAACAACCAACTCAAGTACTATGGCAACGGTATCGCCTACGGCGCCATCCACACCGGTTTGTACTTGGACAAGAACGGCGTGTTCTGGTGGGGTAAAAACTACTCCGGATATGGCATCTACCGTTTCCGCCCAAGCGACATCGGCAAGACGGGCCCAGGCGACAAGATTCCGTTCCCCATCGTTCTTGAGACCACACAGCCGCGTGGCTTCACACTCGACGAGGAATTGGGATACCTGTATGTGTGGATGACCAAGGGCACAACTCCGGGCGTGGGATTCACGCAGTATCTGCTGCCGGGCGACAACGTGGGCACCGACTACAACGACTTCGTGCACTTTGTGCAGATGGATGCCGATCCCATCAACACCACCGACGCCGAGGGTGTCTACACCACGCAGATGGCCGTCGACATGCAGACGCACTATGTGTACTTCGGTTTCCGCGCCGCCTCCACCGAGAAGAACTACACCACGGGGTTGAGTTACTTTGACCCGGAAACGGGAACGGTGAAAAAGTACAACGACAACACCGATCCCATTTTGGGCGTGTGTATCAATCCGCGACTCACCAATCTGTTCTGATGACGGATGACAAAAATTCATAAGAGGGTGTGTTAAAGCACCCTCTTTTTTCCTATCACACATGCTATCATGAAGAAAACCTATTTGATTTTGGCATTGGTGTGCTTGCTTGCAACCTCCGCTCTGGCCGATGCTCCTCTCAAGCGCGAACACCGGGCCGTGTGGATGTCGGCCTATGTCAACGATTGGCCTTCAGGAGCCATCACCACCAGCAACGAGGCAGTGATGCGAAGCAGTTGCAACAAGATGCTCGACACCCTGCGGGCAAACAACATGAACGCCGTCTACTACCACGTGCGAGCCATGTGCGATGCCATGTACGACTCGCAGTACGAGCCGTGGTCCAGTTACGTGAGCGGCACCCGGGGTGTGGCTCCCGCCTTCGACCCCCTGCAACACATCGTCGAGCAGGCTCATGCCCGGGGTATCGAACTTTATGCCTGGGTCAACCCTTACCGCTACGCGCCCAAAAACAACATGTGGGGACAAAGCGACAGGGACTATGTGCACACCCACCCCGACTGGTTACTCACCACCGACTACGAGACCGTGCTCAACCCAGGTATCCCCGAAGTGCGGCAACGGGTGGTGGACGTGTGTCGGGACATCCTGGAGAAATACGATGTGGACGGTATCGTCTTCGATGACTACTTCTATCCACAAGGAGGCACGCCCATGGAGCAGGATGCAGACCTCTACAATGCTTATGTGCAAGAGGGTGGAAAACTTTCGCAAGCCGACTGGCGGCGTGAGAATGTGAACCAAATGGTGAAAGATGTGAACGACATGATCAAGTCCAGCAGCAAGCCGTGGGTGCGGTTCGGCATTGGACCTGCGGGCGTGGCTTGTGGCTCGGCCGAGGTGGCCGCCAAGTACGGGGTGGACCCATGCCCTGGCAACGACTGGCAATATGGGCAAATCTACAGCGACCCCATGGCTTGGCTCACAAGAGGCACCATCGACTTCATGTCGCCGCAAGTCTATCGTTCCCTGTCGCAAAGTTTTGAGCCCATCACACGCTGGTGGGGACGCATGGGCGACCGATTCAACCGCCACGTGTACATCAGCCAAACGGTCAACACCTCGGCCAGCACGGGATGGGAATTGCCCGATTACCTGGAGCAGGTGCGCATCATCCGCGACGCCATGACCAGCGGAAACCCGGGCATGGTGTTCTTCAAATATTCCACCTGGCGGCAACTCAACGGACGCATCGACGGTCATGTGAAAGGACTGCGCAACTATCTGCGCGACAGTGTCTACAACACCGTGGCCCTGAGTCCTTCGGTGGCTTGGGTGAGGCCCGACCGCACTTTCACCACCGTCACCCACTTGACGATGGCCGACGACACACTCTCTTGGGACCCCATCGACAATGTGCGCTATGTGGTTTATGCCTATCCCGACGAATTGGACGACGCACAATTCACCGGCCAGCCTGAGTACATCCTGGGCGTGAGTTACGGCACGCGGTTCGGCATACCCGTCAATCGCCGTGAGGGTTACCGCTATGCCGTGAGCATCCTCGACCGCTATGAGAACGAGTATGCACCATTGGCATTGGGAGCCACCGCGGCACAGGCGCAAGCACCAATCCTGCTTGAGCCTGCCGATGGGGCGACCATTTCGCAGTTGGGTCGCTTGCGATGGAACGGAAACGCAAGCAACTACACGGTCATGGTGTTTGCCGATGAGCAGATGACACAAATGGTGGCCAACATTGCCGTCGACTCGCTCAGTGTGCCACTCACCCGGGTGCCTGGAATTGACACTGGCACCTACTACTGGCAAGTGGTGGCGCGAGGCCTCAACCAATGGGACAATGCCAGCAATTTACAATCGTTCACCGTGGAACCCTTGCGCATTACCTCGCCACAGGACAATGCCGTCGACACGCCCTTGAATCCTGTCATCACTTGGAACAGCGGCGATGACGGCGACACGCCCTATGTGGTGGAAGTGTCGAACATTGCATCGTTCAGCCGCATCGTCTTCACCGATACGGTGCGGGCTTCGTCCTGCCCCATTCCACAATATTGCCTATCGGGGGCCCGCGACTATTATGTGCGGCTCACCGCCCTCTCCGCTGGCACCACATTGGTGGCTCCCGTGGTACATTTCAGAACGGTCGAAGTGATTCCGCCTGTTCCCACCATTGTGGAACCTGCCACCGACGGGGCCGTCATGTACCCGCTATCAGTGATCAAAGTGGCACCACAGGAAGGCATCGTTTCGCTCCGCATCGAGGTGTCGGCCGCCCAGAACTTCCCGGCCAGGTCGTCCTACAAAGGCACCATCAGCGATTGGTCGTTCTGCTCACCACCGATGAATGACCTGAGCATCGAGCCCGAAAACGGCAACACCTACTATCTGCGCGCACGGTTCGCCTATTACACTGTGGCTACCGGAACCTCCACACAATACACCGACTACACACCCATCCTCTCCTTCGTCTATCGTGAGTCGCTCAAGGGCGACGTGAACGGTGACGGAGAAGTGGGCATCCCCGACGTGACAGCACTGGTGGCACTTTTGTTGGACCAGTCAAGCAATGAGCGCAGCGATGTGAACGGCGACGGAGAGACAGGGGTGGCCGATCTCACGGCATTGGTGCATCTGTTATTAGGCGATTAACATGCGTTAAGGATTATTTATGTATATTTAATACCATAAAGTAAGCAACTATTTGGCCATTTGCGAAATAATTGCTTACTTTGCTCTTTGCATAATTGGCACAAACGATTAACAACCCATATTAACTACTAAAAGCATGAAAAAATTTCTACTCTTTGCTGCTTTGGCAGCCATGTCGGTGGCCACAATGATGGCTGTTACCGACCAACAAACCTATGATCCCGTAGGCGACATCAAGATTGCTTGTCAGTGGACTCTCGACCGCGTGCACACTCCCGAAACGTTCAGCAAAATGGATGTGTGCAACACTCGTGCGCGCACAGCCACGCTGTTCAACGGCATTGTCTATGTGGCACACAGCGAGGCAAAGACTATCGTTGTGGCCCCTGGCGACACTGTGGT
>CACZNP010000228.1 GCA_902782545.1 uncultured Bacteroidales bacterium | reverse complement strand
TAGTTTGTTAATGAATTGTTCATATCGTTCAATAACCTGAAATGAGCATAAAACTGAAAAAAGTTGTTTTTACAATTAACAACCCATCATCATCAGAATAAAATTCATTTTAAAAAAAATAAAATATAATTTTTATGTTTCATGCTAAAACAACTCTCACTCCATGCCATCACTTGTTGCGTGTGGGTGTTTGTCTATTGGCTATCATTTTTTATTCTACCACTATGGCACAAAACATTTATGACTTCAAGGTATTGAATCGAAAAGGCGAGGAAGTGTCGCTCAGTGATTACAAAGGCAAAGTGTTGCTCATTGTCAATACTGCCACTCGTTGCGGTTTCACACCGCAATACGAGGAGTTGGAGGCTTTGTACAAGAAATACAACGACAAGGGCTTTGAGATTTTGGATTTCCCTTGCAATCAGTTTGGACAGCAGGCTCCAGGCACCGATGAGGAAATCCATTCCTTCTGCTCATTGAATTTCGGCACTCAATTTCCTCAGTTCAAGAAGATTGAGGTGAACGGTGAGAATGAATCGCCACTGTTCACTTTTCTGAAAGAAAAGAAGGGGTTTGATGGCTTTGATTTGCAACATCCCATTGGCAAGATTCTTGATGAGATGTTGACAAAGGCCAATCCCGACTATGCGTCGAGTGCCGACATCAAATGGAACTTCACCAAGTTTCTCATCGACCGTCAAGGGACAGTGGTGTCGCGTTTTGAACCCACTCACGACATGGGAGAAGTGGAGCAAGCTATTTTGTCACTGCTGTAAAGCCACTTGATATCAGGAAAAAATGAAAAAGGTGTAACTCAATGTTGCACCTTTTTTGATGATTCACTACCTTTGCAGTTCGATTGAGGAGTAAAAAATAACAAACAGATAACAATGGAATACAATTTCAAAGAGATTGAGAAGAAGTGGCAGCAGTACTGGCGTGATCATCACACCTATCGTTCGGTGGTGAATGAGTCGAAACCCAAGTTTTATGTGCTCGACATGTTTCCTTATCCTTCGGGGGCAGGTTTGCATGTGGGTCATCCTCTGGGATACATTGCCAGTGACATCTACACTCGCTATAAACGTCAACAGGGTTTCAATGTGTTGCACCCCATGGGTTACGATGCCTATGGACTTCCTGCCGAGCAATATGCCATCCAGACGGGGCAACATCCCGAGGTGACCACTGTGAAAAACATCCAGCGTTATCGTGAACAACTGGATAAGATAGGTTTTTGCTTTGATTGGGAGCGTGAGGTGCGCACTTGTGACCCCAAGTATTACAAGTGGACACAATGGGCATTCATCAAGATGTTCAAGAGTTATTATGACACAGTGCTGGACAAAGCACGTCCCATCGATGAATTGGTGGATTATTTTGAAAAATACGGAACCGTCAATTGTCCTGCTCACACCACAAGCACTCAGGAATTCACTGCCGAACAGTGGAAAGCCATGAGTAAGGTGGAAAAGAACGATGTGTTGATGAATTACCGTATCGCTTATCGTGGTAACACCATGGTGAACTGGTGTCCGGCATTGGGAACAGTCCTTGCCAATGATGAAGTGAGCGAGGGCGTATCGCTGCGAGGCGGTTATCCGGTGGAACAGAAGATGATGAGTCAGTGGTGTCTGCGTGTGAGTGCTTATGCCGGCAGGCTGTTGCGTGATTTGGATTCTCTTGAGTGGACCGATTCAATCAAGGAAACACAACGCAACTGGATTGGTTACAGCGAGGGTGCTGAGATGCACTTCAAGGTGTCTGGAACAGACAAGGATTTGCTGATTTTCACCACCCGTGCCGATACGATTTTCGGTGTTACATTCATGGTTCTTGCTCCCGAAAGCATTTATGTGGATGAAGTGGTAACAGCCAAGCAACGTGCTGCCGTCGATGCTTATTTGGATGAGGTGAAGCACAAAACCGAACGCGAACGCATGATCGAGAAAAAAGTGAGTGGCGTGTTCACTGGAAGTTATGCCATCAACCCTGTGACAGGTAAAGAAATTCCTATTTACATCAGCGATTATGTGCTGGCTGGTTATGGAACGGGGGCCATTATGGCCGTTCCGGCACATGACAGCCGTGACTATGCTTTTGCGCGTCACTTCGATTTACCCATCATTCCGCTGATTGAGGGTGCCGATGTGAGCGAGGAGAGTTTTGATGCCAAAGAAGGAATAATGATGAATTCCAGCAATGATTTGCTTCAACTCAATGGATTGCAAGTGAAAGAAGCCATTGCCCGCACCAAACAATTCATTGAAGAAGCGGGAATAGGCCGTGTAAAAGTCAATTATCGTCTGCGTGATGCCATTTTCAGTCGGCAGCGTTACTGGGGCGAACCGTTCCCCGTCTACTACGATGCCGATGGCCAACCTCAAGTGCTTGATGAGAGTGAATTGCCCTTGCAACTGCCTGAGGTGGATAAATTCCTTCCCACCGAGACAGGAGAGCCACCGCTGGGCCGTGCAAAGAATTGGGTTACTCGTGATGGCCAACCCCTGGAATTGTGTACCATGCCAGGTTTTGCTGGATCGAGTGCTTATTACTTGCGGTACATGGATCCGCACAACGATGAGGAATTGGTTAGTAATCGGGCCAATAATTATTGGCGTCAAGTAGATTTGTATGTAGGCGGAACGGAACATGCCACCGGACACTTGATTTACAGTCGTTTTTGGAATAAATTCTTGTATGACTATGGTTATATTTGTGAGCCAGAGCCTTTTAAGAAACTCATCAATCAAGGCATGATACAAGGCCGTTCCAACTTTGTGTA
>CACZNP010000227.1 GCA_902782545.1 uncultured Bacteroidales bacterium | reverse complement strand
CGGAAATGCCCCCAACTTCATCATCGAGAAGAACGGAACCTACACCATCACCGTGGACTGGGAAAACAAGACCGTCACGCTGAACGGCAAAACCGCTACACCGCTGGCACAAGTGCTGGCAGGCACCGATGGCACTGAATACACCATCGAGGAGAGTTTGGGCGTGGTTGCCATACTTGACAACGTGGCATACGTGACCGATGGCACCGACTACATTGCTCTGAACTACGAGAACAACGCGCTCACCGCCGATCAAGTGCTGGGGGGCTGTACCGTGACCGGTACGCTGGCCAACGTGGCCACCGCTCCCACCCTGGAAGTGAGCAGTGACGTTGTCCTTGACAGCGACGAGGTGGACACCAGCATCAAGGCCATCGACATGAGCGAGAGCCTCGTTGAACAAGTGAAACTGAGCCAAGTGGTGAGCGTGTCGGGAACGTGGGACGGCAACGCCCTGCGCGCCTATAGCACTGCTCCTCAAGGCCAGAGCCTGATTGTTCTCAATCCTGCAGCAGGATGGGCCAAAGGCAGTGGATACACTTGCACAGTCGCCATCTCGCTGGCCGAGGCTTGGGAAGATGCGAGCAACGGCTCACCGCGCCGTGTCAAGGCTGGCGATGACCTCGACTTCCAAAACCTGCGTGCATCGCTCATCAGTTACGAAGTTCCTACTGGCTTGGAGAAACTGAACATCGACATGGAGAGCGTGAGCAACATCAAGTATGTGAACCTCGCCGGACAAGTGAGCGACACCCCGTTCCAGGGTGTGAATATCGTCATGGTCAAGTTCCTGGATGGTTCAACCCGTGCTGTGAAGGTTATCAAATAATCCTTCACCTCCCGAACAACTGAAAACAGCAGCAATCCCTTGCAAGGGGTTGCTGCTGTTTCTTTGTCACAACATCATCGCCCACGGGTTCAGGCACGGCGGAAAAAAGCATGATTTGCGCCTTGAATTTGCAAGAAACCGCTTTTTTCATTACCTTTGCTTGATGTTTGCCACGCAATGAGCGACATCCGAGATACAATGAACACATAAAAACCATAAAACACTATGTTTATCATCGGTATAGCGGGCGGCACCGGCTCAGGAAAAACCACCGTGGTGCGCAAAATCATGGAACGCCTTCCCCAAGGCGAAGTGGGTGTGATTTCACAAGACTCCTATTACAAAGACTCCAGCCACGTGCCACCCGAAGAGCGGCAAAACATCAACTTTGACGAGCCCGCGGCTTTTGACTGGAACCTGCTGCTCGAGCACTTGAGGATGCTCAAGAACGGGCAGTCGATCAACATGCCCACCTACAGTTACCTCACATGCTCACGTCTTGAGGAAACCGTTCCCATGGGGCCGCACGATGTGGTGCTCATTGAGGGCATTATGGCGCTGACCGACCCGCGCATGCGCAAAATGATGGACATCAAGGTCTTTGTCGATGCCGATGGCGATGACCGACTGATTCGCGTCATCACACGCGACTGCATCGAGCGAGGTCGAACCGCCGAGGAAGTGATTGAGCGCTACCAGCGCGTGCTCAAACCCATGCATCAACTGCACATTGAGCCCTGCAAGAAGTTTGCCGACATCATCGTGCCCGAGGGCGGACACAACGAGGTGGCCATCAACCTGCTCACCGACTACATCAAGAGCCGTTTGGACAAAAAAAGAAACGAAAAATAACCATTCTGCAATTTCCATCCCTTGAAGTTTTTTGACAAAATCAAGCAGAGTGCCCACAAGGAACAATCACAGGACATCGCCGCTATGCTCAACAAGAGTGGCGACGAAGGCACATTGGTCCTGAGCACCGACAATCTGGTGAAGAAGTATCGCCAGCGCACGGTGGTGAACCAGGTGTCCATCAATGTGAGGCAGGGAGAAATCGTGGGGTTGCTCGGGCCCAACGGTGCAGGAAAAACCACCACTTTCTACATGGCCACCGGGCTGGTCACCCCCAACGGTGGCCGAGTGTTCCTGAACGATGTGGACATCACCAAGTTGCCCGTCTACAAGCGTGCGCAACTGGGCATCGGCTATCTGCCGCAAGAAGCGTCGGTTTTCCGCGCGCTGAGCGTGGAAAACAACATCCGCACCATCTTGGAGATGACAGACACCACGCCTGAGTATCAGCGCGACCGGCTGGAACAACTCATCAGTGAGTTCCATCTGCAAAAGGTGCGCAAGAACTTGGGAAACCGACTGTCGGGCGGCGAGCGCCGACGCTGCGAGATTGCACGGTGCCTGGCCATCAACCCGCGATTCATCATGCTCGACGAGCCGTTTGCCGGGGTTGACCCCATTGCCGTGGAAGATATCCAAAGCATAGTCTACAGCCTCAAGTCCAAGAACATAGGCATCCTGATTACCGACCACAACGCACCTGAGACCCTATCCATCACCGACAGGGCATATCTGCTGTTCGAAGGCAAAATCCTGTTTGAGGGTGCCAGCGAAGAACTTGCCGAGAATCCCATTGTGCGAGACAAATACCTGGGACACAATTTCGTCTTCCGACGCAAAAAATTCGACTGACCAATGAAATTCAGCGACATCCTGGGCAACGAGCGCGCTATCGCGCAATTGCGCAACCTCATCGACGCCAACCGACTGCCGCACGCCCTGCTGTTGCATGGGGAGCCGGGAATCCCCAAACTGGCACTGGCACGCGCAGCCGCACAGTACCTGCACTGCACCAACCGCACCGACGGCGACTCGTGCGGTGTGTGCCCAGCCTGCCGGCAGCACCAGTCGCTCAACCACACCGACACATTTTTCTCTTTCCCGTACTACAACAAAAGCAAGGACTCCACCAAAACCAGCGTGTGCGACGACTTCATCGATGAGTGGAGAGAGTTCCTCAACACCTGTCCCATCGAGGACTATGAAAAGTGGCTGTCCCTGCTCAAAAACGAAAACCGCCAACTCAGAATCCTGGCACGCGAAAGCAACATGATTTTGCGCAAAATGAGCCTCTCGGCCTACACATCGCGCTACAAGGTGCACATCATGTGGTTACCCGAGAAGATGAACGACGACTGCGCCAACAAGTTGCTCAAACTCATCGAGGAGCCCTACGACGATTGCAAATTCATCCTCGTGAGCGACAATATCAAGGAGGTGCTGGGCACCATCGTGTCGCGCACACAACGCATCGAACTGGCCAAGCCATCGGCGCAAACCATCGCGCAACACTTGGTGGACCACTATGGCATCGACCCGCAAGACGCCCTTGCCATTGCCGCTCCCGCCAACGGCAATGTGAATCAGGCCGAGCACATGATGGAAACCGACAACGAGATTGAGGAATTCCATGAAACATTTGTCGGCCTCATGCGCAGCGCCTATCTGTACGACACCGTCAAACTCAAGGCATGGGCCGATGAGGTGGCCAACTTCAAGCGCGAGAAAACGCGTCGGTTCCTGAAATATGCGGCACGGCAAGTGCGCGAAAACTTCATCTACAATCTGCATCAGCCCACGCTCAACTACCTCACACGGCAGGAACAACAGTTCAGCACACGTTTTGCTCCGTTCATCAACGAACGCAACGTGCAGACCCTGCACAATGAGTTCTCGCGCGCCGACCGCGATGTGCAGGGCAACGCCAACGCACGACTCGTGCTCTTTGATATGGCTCTCACCGTTTCCTATCTGATTCACTACGCCAAACCCCAGACCACCCGGTAATGAACACCCCCTCTTTCTTGCGGCAAGTGGCTCAACACTATGCCAATGAGCGCAATTTAGCCGATCATTGTTTCGTGTTTCCCAACCAGCGAAGCCGACAGTTCTTCTTCAAAGAATTGCAACACTTGTTGCCCGAGGCCGCGGTGCTGCCACAAGTGGCCGACATGCACGATTTTGTGTCATCGCTCACGCATGCTGTGACCGTGGGCGGCATCGAGGCCGCGTTTATCCTCTACGAAGCCTATCGGCAGGTGTTTGGCGACCGGGCCAGCACATTCGACCACTTCATCTATTGGGGTGACATCATCGTCAACGACTTCAACGATGTGGACCGCGATTTGGTCGACACGCGCCAACTCTACACCAACCTGAGCAACCTGCGCGACATAGGCACCGACTATATCGACGAGGGACTGAAAGAAGAAATCAAGCGCATCTTCAACATTGACCTGGGAACGGCCGGTGAGCGTTTCTGGAAAAACGGGGGCTCCTGGAAAGACAATGTGGCCGACAGTGAGGTGAAAAACCAATTCTTTGGGCTATGGGAAGGCTTGCAAGCACTCTATGACACTTACCACAAACTGCTGAATGAACGAGGATTCACCACATCGGGGCGCATGATGCGCGATGCCGTTCAGGCCATTGAACAAATGGCAGCCGACCAGTTGGGTTGTGAGCGCGTTGTCATGGTGGGATTCGGCTTGCTCTCGCTGAGCGAGATAAAGATTTTCAAATCCTTGCAGAGAAAGCAGATTGCGCATTTTTGGTGGGACAATGCCTCGCCCATGCTCGCCGACAGCCGCAACCCGGGTGGAGCCCTGATCCAGACCTATGCACGGATGTTCCCTGCCCCTGCGCCGCTGGAACCCATCGTGCACGAAAACGGCCAACGAATACGCGCCATCAAGATACCGTCGCATGTGGGAATGGCCAAATTTGCCATGCACGAGGTGGAGTACCTCCACAAGGAAAAGCAAATACGCGACATGGCCGATGCCATCGACACAGCCATCATCTTGCCCGATGAGGGGTTGATTGTGCCTCTCATCCATTCCCTGCCCGAGAGTGTGAAACGACTCAACATCACCCTGGGCTATCCCTTGCGCCACTCAAGCATTGTGTCGCTCATGCGCATCGTGGCACGGGCCCACAAGCAAGCCTCGCGCGACGGTGTGACGGGTCACAGCGTCTACTACCGGGAGGACGTCCGCGACTTGTTGTCGCACCCCATTGTCAAGTCTGCTTTCCGCAACGAGGCGTTGCGATTGAGTATGGCCGTGGAAAACGAGAGCAGTTTCAACATCGATGCATCACTGTTCGATGGCTCACCCTTGCAGCCACTCATGGCCACCGTTGCCGACACCGCACGGCTCGATGACGTGCTCGGCTATCTGGACCGGCTCATCACTTTCACGCAAAATGTGAAGGACATCACCACACAACGCGAGGCCACCGACCCCGACGACACCACCCTACCCTTGCAGGCTGCGTTCATGGTGCAATACATCACCGTGCTCACTCAGTTGCGGCAATGCATCATCAGGCATGGCATCCCCGTTGCCGACTCAACCCTGTTCTACCTCATTGACCGCCTTGCGGCAAGTCCCGTGGTGCCCTTTACCGGCGAGCCCTTGCAAGGACTGCAGGTGATGGGGGTGCTTGAGACACGGAACCTCGATTTCGACAATCTCATTGTCCTGTCGATGAACGAGCGTGTGTTTCCACGCAAGCATGCCGTCAACTCGTTCATCCCCAACGACCTGCGGCGTGCATTTTTCATGGCGACCCTCGAGCAACAGGAGGCGCTCTCCACCTACCACTTTTACCGCATGATTTCGCGCGCGCGCAATGTGTCGCTCATCTATGACTCCAGCACACAGTCGCTGGGCTCGAGCGAGCCGTCACGATTCATCGCCCAACTGGAGAAAATCTACAACTGCAACGTGGAACACATCACCGCGCAGACTCTGGTCACGCCGGCCACCGAACTCGACATCAACGTGGAGAAAACCACCGACGTAGCGGGACGGTTCATTGGCGATGGAGACAAACGCCTGTCGGCCAGCAGTATCAACGAGTTCATCAACTGCCCGCTCAAATTCTACTTCCACAACATCCAGGAACTGGGCGACGACAACGATGCCACCGACTTTATGGACTACGGCACATTCGGCACCATTGTCCACGACAGCCTGCAAGAACTCTATTATCCACAGGCCAACACAGGCCCGCATCGCGTGACCCGCGAGATGATCCTTGAATTCAAACAAAAACGGCTGCGGAATGTGATTGTGGAAAATATCAACCGAACATATCTTCACCACGCAGACCTCGCCACACCACTCCAGGGCGACGCATTCATCCTGCTCGATGCCATCATGGAGTTTGTGAGCGGCGTGCTACTCTACGACTTGGCGCTAATCCCCAACGAGGATGACTACATCGAGGTGGTGGAGTGCGAGAAACAGCACAACATCGACCACTTTGTCCTGCCTGGCGACGACACTCCCTTCAACTTCACATTCAAGGCCGACCGCGTGGACCGCATACATCACAACGGTAGCGACGGCCCCCTGCGCATCATCGACTACAAGACCGGCAGCGACGAAACCGAATGCAAGTCGGTCCACGATATGTTTGTCATCGACTCCAAGGGCAAGCGCCCAAAAGCCTTGCTGCAACTCATGCTTTACTGCAATGCCTATCACCACATCCATTCGCAGTGCGGACCCATCATGCCCATGATTTACCGACTTCGCAAGATGGACGACAGCGGCATGGCCTTCAACAAAGAGCAATACACCTTCACTCCCGACGACAAGCACAACTCCACCTTTGTCAAGCACATGCACAAAGTGCTCGACAACTTATTCAACCCCGACGTGCCCTTCGCACAAACCGAGAACCCCGACCACAACTGTAAGTACTGCCACTTCGCCGAGTTTTGCCGACGATAGGTTGCCGCCCGGTTGTGTGGCTTGTCTGGTGACGGTGGAGAGGAGAAGAGGGGTGAATTAATTTCAATTATTCCATCTTTTCACAATGCCTTTTCAATTATTTTTATATCTTTGTGGGCAGCAAACAAACATTCATTAAAATAGACAACGACTATGAAAAAGACATTATTAGCGCTCGCTTGCGCAACCATCGTGGGCATGGGCGCCACCGCACAAACACAGATTGAGACACCGGTGACTCAACAAACGCTCGAGGTACAGAAAAAAATCACCGACAACGCCGAAAAGAAGGCACAAGACTTGCAACGGCGGGCCGACCAAGCCAAAGAACAAGCCGACCAAGCCAAGAAAATAGAGAAAGAGGCCAAGGAGGCTGCCAAGAAAGCCAAAGAGGCTGAGAAAAAGGCCAAACAACAGGCCAAAGAGGCAAAAAAACAAGAGAAATTAGCCAAGCAACGCCAAGATGCCCAAAAGAAAATCGAAAAAGAAGAAAAGAACATCGAAAAGGCACAAAAGGAGATCGCCAAAGAGCAAACCAAATTCAACGATCCCGACTTGATGAAGCAAGCAAAGGCT
>CACZNP010000226.1 GCA_902782545.1 uncultured Bacteroidales bacterium | reverse complement strand
CTCTAAAAACCTCAAATAAATTTGGGTTTTTGCTCGCTTAATCGTAACTTTGTACTTAATGATGTTCCCTAACTTGAAATATGGTACTATTCATATGGCTGGCAGCCGCAATAATTTGCATAGGTTGTCGGCCATCATCACCTCCTCTAAACGCCTTATCCTGCAGTTTGCCTTCGACTGGATTGAGGGGTTGTCCGACCTCGAATCCTCACGGCCTTACACCATACTGAGTGCCCGCCGCGTGAACGTGGGAAACATGGGTCGCGATGCCATGGTGACGATGGAATGGCCCGAGAACTCTCACATCGACCCCGAGGATGTAGAACGCTTTGTGGTGGCGGCCTGCGACGTGACCGACACCACGCCCGGTGACTTGCGGCTGGAACCAACGCTTCCTGGCCCGCCAGCCATGCAAAGCGCACAGTGCCCATCACCCAGTGCCGGCTCGCCAACAAATTGGTTAGGGCATGTGTTTCCCAAGAAAAAGCACGGAAGGGTCTCCGAGGATTATGCTATTGAACCCCACGCAGGCTCCGGGAAACCAATCATTCACGAAGACCTGCAAACCGATGAAATGCCATCCCCAAACTGGGCAAAAAACGGTTTTGAAGAACTGGCCGACGAGGAGGAACAAGCCATCGTTACATGTGAGCGAGAGCAACACGAGGCTCTTGAAGCCATACAAAACGCCATCCTCAACTACGTGACGACCTACCATGCCGACCCCACCGAACTGATGCAGACACTGCTACAAGGGAAAATGGTGGTGGGGCGGCAACAGCAATTCAGCCCACTGGTGGTGAACGGAGATCTGAAGATTGTACTGCCCGATTACAACGAGGTGGAGGTGAAAATGCCTGCCATGTGCCGTACCATCTACATCCTGTTCTTGTGCCATCCCGAAGGAATCGCACTGAGAAACATTGGCGCCTATCGCAATGAACTGCTGAACATCTACTCACTGGTGATGCCGGGCCGCAACGATGCCAAAGCCCAACAAACCATCGACAACCTGTGCGACCCCATGAACGACACCCTCAACCAATACATCTCAAAAATCAAGCGGTGTTTTGCCCTCACCATCATCGACAACGAAGTGGCAAGCAAATACTGCATCAGCGGACAACGAGGGGAACCCTACAAAATCGGGCTGGACCCATCGCTCATCACCCTGCCGGCGGCAATAACTCTTAAATAAGGTTATAAATTTGCACAGTAGTGTGGGTTTATGTAATTTTGGGACACTTTTTTGCAACCCACACTATACATGAAGAAAATCATCACGTTGATAATGTTCTGCGCCGTGGCCATGTGTGCCATGGCCATTCCCGCCCTGCGCCAGTGGCAAACCGTCACCCAACCCGACGGAACAACACTGGACCTGATGATGGTGGGTGACGAGAACCTACACTACTACATCACCCGCGACCAAGTGCCCGTGGTCCAAACGGACGAGAGCACTTATTGCTATGCCGCACTGCGCAACCAGCAACTGGCCAGCAGCGGTGTGCTGGCGCATGAAGCAACCAAACGGCAACCCGGCGAACTGCAACATGCCGCCACCGCGGAACAGGTGAGCCGTGCCCGTGCACCACGCACAGCACAAGCCAAACGCGCATCGCAACGCAAAATAGGGCAGCAAGGTAACTTCACAGGCACCAAGCGTGCCATTGTCATCTTGACCAAATATATCGACAAACAATTTGCCGGAGGTGACGATGCCGCGTACACTTTTTACAACAACATGCTCAACCAGGATGGATTCAACTATGCCGGTGCCATAGGCAGTGTGAACAACTACTTCAAGGACATGAGCCGCGAGCAGTTTGACCTGCAGTTCGACATCTATGGCCCCGTTGGGGTGAAAGGCAGTGCCAAGTACTACGGTGGCCAGAGTTACAACGGCGGCTTTGACTATGCCGGCGACCTCATCTCCGAATCCATCGAATCGGCCGATTCCATCTACGACATTGACTGGACCACATACGATTGGGACAAGGACGGCGAGGTGGAGCAAGTGTTTGTGCTCTATGCCGGCTATGGACGGGCCACCAGCGGGCCGTTGGGCACCATCTGGCCTCACGCATGGACTCTCGATGAGGCTTTCTCCGGCGGTTGTGGCGGTCGAGGTGGCATCAGCAAGGACGGCGTGTATATCAACCAATATGCCTGTGGCAACGAACTCTATGGCTACAGCGGCACGACCTACATGGGAATGGGCGTGTTTTGCCACGAGTTCTCGCACTGCATGGGTTTGCCCGACATGTACGACACCGGTTACGCCGGGCACTACGGCATGGACGACTGGGACTTGCTGGATCATGGCAGTTACAACGGGCCCGATGGCTTGGGAGAGGTTCCTGCTGGATGGACCAGTTATGAACGGAACTATGCCGGATGGCTCGACTGGGAAGTGCTGCAACCCGGCCAAGAGGTGACAGGCATGAAAGCGCTGACAAATCCCGACGGCAAGGCCTATGTGATTTACAACGACGCACACCCCGACGAGTATTACCTGCTGGAAAACCGACGGCACGAAGCCTGGGACACCTACACGCCCGATGAGGGGTTGTTGATCATCCATGTGGACTATGATGCGCTGCTGTGGGAAAACAACATCGTGAACACCACGGGCACATTCCGCATGTCGGAAGGTTACACCGCCAACTTCACCAACGACCACCCGCGCATGGAGCCCATCCACAAACTGCGCAGCGTCTCGAACGACACCTACTACGACACCTATCCCATCATCACCAACAAACTGAGCCTGGACAGCCTCACCGACAACTCCAAGCCAGCAGCCACCCTCTACAACAATGGCCCTGATGGGACCAAACTGATGCACAAGCCGCTCACACACATCACCAAGGCCGACAATGGCGACATTTCATTCGTCTTAATGGAACAAGCCGAACCTATCGGCATTGTGGGCGATGTGAACAACGATGGCGAGGTGAGCGTGGCCGATGTCACAGTGCTGGTCAACATCGTCTTGAATAACACACCCCTCACCGGCAATGACTTATACCGAGCCGATGTGAATGGCGACGGCGAGGTGGGCGTGGCCGACATCACGGCATTGATCAACATGATTCTTAACTTGCCGGCCTCCGACAGCAACGAGGAATAACACACTCACACATACAACAAAAGCGGTCTCCACATGGGAGGCCGCTTTTGTTATACATCAATGAACGATCAGCGAATCACCTTCACGGCCTTCATGCTGCCGTCTTTCATCGTGGTGACTTGGATGTTCACACCATCGAACGGGGTGGCGCTCACTTGGCCGGCCAGGTTCACATACTTCACACTGGCAATGTTCTCCACGTTGATGTCAGTGACAGCGGTGATGGTTTCGGCTTTCTTGACCGTCAACTGCAATCTTGATGCGGGAGACTTGGCCGGAGCACCCGAGGGGGCTCTGACGGTAGCCTCTTTGAGGATGAGGTCGTACTTGCCGGCTTCCACGACAATCATGTTGGCATAGTCATCGCCCGGGAAGAGGCTCAACCCTACATTCAGCAAGTCTTCACCGATTTCAAAGTAGCCCACCTGGTTATCATCTTGACCGCCGTACCACACGAGTTTGCCATCATCGCCCACAGTGATGATCTTGAAGCCGTTCTCGCCGTTGTTTTCACCGGCAGGCAGGTCAACGCTTGCGGCGAGGTCGCCATCCTCGTTGGCCTCGAACTTGATGTTCTCGTTACCGTCCCGGCCCCAGTTGTTGAAGGCGCCTGTCAGGAAGTAATCCTGAACCTCCTCGTAGGTGTAGTCGATCAAGGTCACGGGCAGGTTGATGTTGGGATCGCTCGACAACGTGGCGTTGGCTTTGGGGAAGTCCTCACTGTCCTTGAAGTCGCCGAAGGGCACGCGATCGTTACCATAAGCAAACACGCGACGGCCGCGGCTGTTGTCGCAGAAGAACGGCAGGTCGCTGCCACTGCCGGTAGCGTTCTCACCATCAGCAACGATAGTGAGGATCAGGCTCTTGCCCTCCTCAAGTGCGATGGGAGCATTGGATAGGTCGATGACAAACTCATTGGCCATGTAGTAACCTTCGACATAGTCGCCCTCGTCTTCAAAACTGAGTTTGAGGTCGTTGTCGGAGAAGTCAAAATAGATCCAATTTCCTTCTTCATCTTTGCCAAAAGCGGAAGCATCACTCAATTGTGCATACACCTTGATGCTGCGGGGATAAGCATCAAAACCCATTTCGTTGAACAACTTGTAACTCAACTTGGTGATTTTGGGATTCACCTTGCCATCGAAAGCCTCGGCCAGATCCTCGGCGGTGTAAATGATCTGAGCAGCCGAGTTGCAGAGATAATAGTTAATGGGGGCATTGCAAAGGGCACCGCCATTGTAAAGGTTGCCACCATCGCCGTACTCATCAATCTGAGCAAAACCGCCCAAGTCGATTTGAGCCGATTTTTGT
>CACZNP010000225.1 GCA_902782545.1 uncultured Bacteroidales bacterium | reverse complement strand
CCCGAACCCTTGATGACGTAACTGTAAGTGGCGGCTTGATAAGTCTTGAGCGACTGCGGCTTGAGGTCGGTGGTCACACTGAACTTGCCCACAGCGCCCGTGAACGAAGCGGGACGAGGCTCAGGCAGCGGCAGGATGTTGACAGTGGCCGAATTGGACTTCACCTTCAACTGCCGCTCCACAGGTTGTTGCATGGTGCCAAAGGGCGTGCGGTAATTCTCATACTGAACCACATTCACGTCGTAATTGCCCGAGGTGATGGTCAACTGCCCTGACTGCTGGGGATAGAGCAGGCACTTCTTGAGGACAGCCACCATGTAGTTTTGGCCGTTCACATGCTCCACATTGTTCAGGCTCGGTTGCATGGGGATTTCCTCGATGAGGAAGCCATCAAACGAAGGTTGCAAAGTGGGCATGAACTGCGACACTTGATACTTTGTGTAAAGTTTAATGGTGCAGACCACGGCCTGCTGTTCGTACACACGGGGTTTCGACATCTCGATGCGCACAAACAGATCGTTGGAGCCCACCGCCTTGTCGGCACTCTGCGTCATGGGGTCGTCGTATTGCACCTGGCTCCGTTGTCGCTGTTGCGCGCCACTGGCGCTCTGGTCGGGAGGCAACACCTCCACTGTGAAGGGCTTGGTGGTCATGCGCTGGCCTCCCACAACAATCGATGCTGCCCCCACAGTACACTTGCCGGCATGGGTGGCCTTGTAAATCATGGTGTACTCCTGTGAGGAACTCTGCGATGTTTTGCCGTTGATCCACGACGAACTATAGGACGTGGACAGTGCCGGTCCATAAATCTTTGTGGCACCACTCACCTCGGGAGCGGCAAAACCGCTTCCCTCGGCATTCTCAAGCACAAATGTGACATTGAATTTATTTCCCTCAACCACCTGACGCGGAGCCTGTACGGTGAACGACACGGCAGCCTGAGCCGCCATCGCCATCAGCGACCACGCCAGCAACATCATTCTTCTATGTAAAAAAAACTTCATTGCCAATATCAAAGTTACCATTTGCGGTTGGTTCGCGCACGCTCAGCCTTTTGTTGTCGCGCTTGCTCAGCATTCATCTTTTGCTGGGTGGCTCGCTCTTGATCCTGCATGGCCTTGAGTACTTGCTCAACATTCTGCTGACTCATGCCGCCTTGCTGTTGCTGAGAATTCTGTTTATCTTGATTGTCTTTTTTGTCTTGGTTCTGTTTGTCCTGATTCTGTTGGTCTTTATTTTGCTGATCCTTGTTCTGATCCTGTTTGTCTTTGTCTTGATCTTTGTCTTTGTCCTGGTTCTTGTCCTGGTTCTTGTCCTGATTTTGCTGCTGCTCTTTCAGTTTCAATTGAGCCAGGCGCAAGTTGTCACGGGCATGGTCATCATCGGGGTTGCGGCGCAGGGCATTTTTGTAGTGCTCCACGGCTTGGTCGTATTGTTGCCGGCTGTAGGCTATATTGCCCAAGTCATAATAGGCCTTGCTTTGCAAATCGCGGCTGGGTGAGGTTTTCACCACATTTTGCAACAGGCTCTCGGCCTCGTTCATGGGATTGTTCTTGTTGTCCTGCGAAGCCGTGGCGCTGCCTTGTTGCATGAGGGCCGTGGCCAAGTTGAACTGCCCCACACCCGACTGAGGATTGGCTTGCAAAGCCTTACGGTATTCCACCTCGGCCTCGGCATAGCGCTTGGCGTTGTACAATTTGTTGCCACTGCGGATGTGGTTCCGCTCTTTTTTCACCGTGGGAATCTCCTGAGCAGCCACAGGCTGTGCCCAACACAGCACCGCCGCCACCACAGCGGCCCACAGCCACATGATGGGTTTATTTCGCTTCATTGTCATTGTTTTCTCGGGTGAAGAAGTTATAACGCTTGAGCCAAGGATTCTTGCGCTCCATGAGCAGCATCAACGCCAGCAACACAATCAGGGCAATCCATGCAAAAACAGGAAATTGCTCATCGTGCTGGGTATAGGTGATGGTAGCCAGGTCGCTCTTGGCGAGTTTATCAAGGGTGTCGTACAAGGTTTCGACTGCGTCGCTGGCATTGCCGTTGACATAGACGCCGCGCCCTGCTTGGGCAATTTCCTGAGCCATCTTCTCATTGAGGTAGGTGGTGACAGGCTGACCTTCGTCATCGGTAAAGTAACCGCTGCCGTCATCGGCAGGGATGGGAGCCCCATGCTCGCTGCCCACACCAATGACATCGACTTGAATGCTCAGTTTCTGCGCCTCACGGGCCGCTCCCACCGCATCGTCCTCAAAATTCTCGCCATCGGTGATGACAATGATGGCCTTTTGCGATTTCTTGCTCTGCGAGAAGGAGTTCACCGCCAAGTTAATGGCGGCCCCGATGGCCGTGCCTTGTGTGGGGGCCATGCGGGTGTTGATGCCACCCAAAAACAACTTGGCCGCTGCGGCATCGCTGGTGATGGGCATCTGCATATAGGCATTGCCTGCAAACACCACCAATCCCACTTTGTCGTTGTCGAAACGGTCGATGAGTTTCTCCAAAATCATCTTGGCACGTTGCAGGCGCGACACATCCTGAGGGTTGTCGCTGGTGGATGCGTTCATGGAGTTGGACACATCCATGGCCACCAT
>CACZNP010000224.1 GCA_902782545.1 uncultured Bacteroidales bacterium | reverse complement strand
GCATCCAGTACACAGGCCGCATCAACTTCACCGACTCGTTGCGGCCGTGGTTCAGTTATCCGGGCACGCAGATTTGCGTGCGCTACAAGGGCAGTGGCCTGGCCATGATGGCGAAACCGGGCAGTGGCTATTTTGTGGTGGTTCTCGACGACCAGTCGCCGCGCAAGGTGTTCTTCTCGCCCACCGACTCGGTGCTCACCATTGCTGCCACACCGCAGGGCGGCAAGCACACGGTGCGCATTGTGTTGGCCTATGAAGGCTACGCCAAGCGGCCCGAGTTCCGTGGTTTCTACTTGGCCCACGACACCCATCTGCTCACTCCGCCACGGCGACCCAAGCATCGCATCGAGTTCATTGGGAACAGCATCACTTGCGGCTATGGCAATGAGGCCCCCAGTCGCGATTACGGCTTTGCCGACTCCACCGAGAATCACTACATCACCTACGCCGCCATCGCGGCGAGAGTGCTGCACGCCGAGGAGATGTGCGTGGCGCGGTCGGGCATCGGCGCCTATCGCAACTACAACGGGCACCGCGAGGGCGACAACAACACCATGCCACAGTGGTACGACTACACCAACATCTACGACTCCACCCAGGTGTGGGACCACGGCAGTTTCCGTCCCGAGGTGATTTGTGTGAATCTGGGCACCAATGACTTGAGCACGCCCAACCACGATGTACAACTCTATCAACAAGCCTATCGCCGCTTCATCATTCACCTGCACGAGGTGCAGCCGCAGGCACAAATTGTCATGCTCACCGGGTGCATGCTCGTGGGCAAACCGCTCAAGGAGCAACGGGCGGCGCTCGATGAACTATACGTAGAACTGAAAGGAATGGGACTGCCCGTACACCGTTTCGACATGGAGCCGCACGACGGCTCGCTGGGATATGGCGCATCGTGGCATCCGTCGGCCTTGCAGCACCAGAAGATGGCCCGCGAACTGATACCGTTCCTGCGTCCGCTACTGGGCGAATAGTCTGCGGCTGTCAGTCGAACAACGTGGGTTGCTTGAGCAGTGTGAACGTACGGCGGTGGTGCACCGTGATGCCGTGCTGCGCAATGGCTGCGCGGTGGTCGGGCGTGGGGTAGCCCTTGTTTTTGTCCCAATGATACTGTGGAAATTCCTCGGCCAGGCGGCGCATGAACTCGTCTCGATGGGTCTTGGCAAGGATGGAGGCCGCGGCAATGCTGAGCATCTTGCCGTCGCCCTTGACAATGGTGGTGTGTGGAATGCCGGGATAAGGATAAAAGCGATTGCCGTCGATGAGGAGCGCTTCGGGCTTGACCCCCAATTGGCCGATGGCACGGTGCATGGCGGTGATGCTCGCACGGAGAATGTTCAAGCGGTCAATTTCCTGGGGGCTCACCATGGCCACGGCCCAAGCAAGCGCCTCGCGCTCGATGACGGGGCGCAAAGCCTCGCGCTGCCGCTCGGTGAGTTGCTTGCTGTCGTTGATCCATTCATTCTCAAAATCAGGGGGTAGAATGACCGCCGCCGCCGTCACGGGACCTGCCAGACAGCCACGGCCCGCCTCGTCGCACCCCGCCTCCAGGCGTCCCTCAATGAGATAGCGTTGCAACATGGCGGTCAGTTTTTCCGCTCGATGATAAAAGCGAAAATCTGCTTGAACATCTCGATGGTTTCGTTGGGCTCATAAGCACGCAGGATGTCGTTGGCCTCATTCTGCAACCGGTTCATCACCTCGTAGGAATAGTCGATGCCGCCTGCATCCTTGGCAAACCGCACCAGCCTGTCGATATCGGTCGCTGTGAGTTGCGACTTGGTGAGCAGTGCCAGCATCTGTCCGCGCTCGGGCAAATCATGGCGCGACAAAGCATGGATAAGCGGCAAAGTCACCTTTCCTTCGCGCAAATCGTTGCCAGTGGGCTTGCCCACCACGGGATCGTTGAAATAATCGAACGTGTCGTCCTTGATCTGGAAGCAAATGCCCAACAGGCGCGCATAGCGGCTCAGGTCGGCCAATGCCTCGGCGGGGGCATTGTTGGCATAGCCTCCCACAGTCACGCAACACTCAAACAGCGATGCCGTTTTCTTGCTGATGGTGCGCAGATAGGTTTGCTCGTCGATGTTACGCAGACGCGCGTTGTCGATTTGGTCAATCTCGCCCAGCGAAAGGTCACCACCCATCTGTGCCAGCGATTCGAGGATGCGGCTGTCGCCCGTTTGTACAGCGCAGCGCAAAGCCCCGGTGACAAAAAAGTCGCCCACCAGCACTGCCACATGGTTGTCCCACACACTGCTGATGGTGGGCACACCGCGCCGCACCTGTGCCTGGTCAATCACATCATCGTGGATGAGCGAAGCATTGTGCAGCATCTCAATGGCTGCACCGGCATGAAGCACTCGGTCGTTGACACCACCGAAAAACTTGCCACTGAGCAGCACCAACAAAGGACGCAACTGCTTGCCTTTGATACGCAAGTAGTTGCCCACAATCTCATTCATGAGCGGCGTGTCGCTGTGCAGGGTGCGGACAATGATGGCGTTGAGTGCCTCCAAGTCGGGAGCCAAAATCGCTTGTATGTCGTTGAGTCGTGCCATTTGGTCTGCAAAGATACAACTAAATGCTGAAAAAGTGAGAGAATTATTTCGGCAAACCAACAAAAAAGTTTAATTTTATCAACTCAAACCGCAACTATCAGTTCCCATGAAAGCGAAAAAACTGCTCTTGCTCGATGCCTACGCACTCATCTTCAGGGCCTACTATGCCATGATGCGCAATCCACGTGTCACCACCACAGGCATCGATGCCAGTGCGGTGTTTGGATTTGTCAACACCTTGCAGGAACTCCTCAAGAAGGAGTCGCCCACCCACATGGCGGTGTGTTTTGACCCCAGCGGAAAGACTTTCCGCCACAACGAGTACCCGCAATACAAGGCCAACCGCGACAAAACCCCCGAAGGCATCCTGGTGGCAGTGCCCTACATCAAGCGCATCTTGAACGCCTACCGCATCCCCATCTTCGAAATCGATGGATACGAGGCCGACGACGTGATAGGCACACTGGCACACCAAGCCAGTGAGCGCGGATTTTTCACCTATATGGTCACGGGCGACAAGGACTTCGGGCAACTGGTGACCGACAATGTGAAAATCCTCAATCCCGCCAAGGGGGAAACCCTCGGCGTGGACGAGGTGAAGGCCAAGTACGGGCTGGAATCACCGCGACAAGTGATTGACTTGCTGGGACTCATGGGCGACGCAGCCGACAACATCCCCGGTTGCCCGGGGGTTGGCCCAAAAACCGCCGAAAAACTGATTCAAGAGTTCGGTTCCATTGAGAACCTGCTGGCCAATACCGACAAATTGAAAGGAGCCCAGCAACAACGCGTCAGGGAAAACGCAGAACAAATCCGCTTCTCGAAATATCTCGCGACCATCAAGACCGATGTCCCCATCACCCTTGATGAGGAAGCGTTGCGACGTGTACCGGCCGAAATGGAGTCCCTGCGTCAAGTGTTTGCCGAGTTGGAGTTCCGCACACTCACCGAGCGTATCATCAACCGAGGTGAGGCCAATGCGGGCCTGAACCAGGACGACAACACACCTGAAGCCGACATCCCTGCCGAACCCGTAAAACCCACGGTCACCGCAAAACCCACGGTCAGCCAGGGACAATTGTCGCTGTTCGACCTTGCCACCAACGACACAGAGCCGAGCACTCCCACCGTGGAACAGCACACCAGTCTGGCACAGGTGAAACACGATTACCGGCTCATCAACGACTTTGACGAAGCCGCCGCCTTTGTGCAGTCGCTGCTGGACTTGCCACGCGTCGGGGTGTGTGTGGTGAGCGAAGGCGAAGAGGCCATGCGGGCGCAAGTGGTGGGGTTCGCACTTGCCGCAGAGAAACACAAGGCCGCCTACCTGCCCTGCGATGCCATGGGATGGATGATGAATGCGGTGGCTCCATTGTTCACGGGCAACGCTTGCATCGTGAGCGAGGACGTGAAACGAATCATGGTCATGATGCGCAGCCAGCGAATGGAATTCACCGCGCCCTATTACGATACGGGGGTGGCACACTACCTGCTGCAACCCGAGCGAGGGCACAGCACCACCGAAATGGCGGCCGAACTTTTGCACTACGAGGCCATTGAGCCGCAAAGTGTGACAGGACCAAAAGGACGCTCACAACTCAAGTGGCACCAAGTGCAACCGGCACGCATCACCAACTGGGCCTGTGAGCAGGCTGACCTTGCACTGCAACTGCCCGAAGCGCTCAACTCGCGACTCAGCGAAGAGAAGATGACCCATCTGCTCACCGACATCGAGCAACCGCTGGTCGCTGTGTTGGCACGCATGGAACTGGCGGGAGCGCGCATCGATGTAAAAGCACTTAACGACTATTCCGTGTCCCTCACCCAGCAGATGAATGCCCTGGACCAGGAATGCCACCGATTGGCAGGACAACCCTTCAACACAGCATCGCCCATGCAGGTGGGCGAAATCCTGTTCGACAAACTCAAGATTGACGAGAAAGCCAAGCGTACCAAGAGCGGCCAATACTCCACCACCGAGGACATACTCATCAAATTGCGCGACCGCCACCCATTGGTGGATAAGATTTTGGAACTGCGCGGCATACGAAAATTGCTATCGACCTACGTCAATGCCCTGCCCCAACTCATCAACCCGCGCACCGGACGCATTCACACCACATACAACCAGACGGTCACCGCCACGGGCCGACTGTCGTCGACCAACCCCAACCTGCAAAACATCCCCGTACGCAACGACGAGGGACGCGAAATCAGGCGGGCTTTCATTCCAGCCAACGGCAACGTGTTCTTCAGCGCCGACTATTCACAGATTGAGTTGCGCCTGGTGGCCGACCTGAGCCACGACAAAACCATGCTCGACGCTTTCGCGGCCAATCACGACATTCATGCCATCACGGCGGCTCGCATCTATCACGAACCCTTGGACAAGGTCACTCCCGACCAGCGCCGAAAGGCCAAAACGGCCAATTTCGGCATCCTGTATGGCATTTCGGCATTCGGGCTGGCCGAGCGACTGAACATTCCGCGCAATGAGGCCAAACAACTCATTGACGGCTATTTCGCCACCTTCCCGCAAGTGCGCGACTACATTGACCGCAGTGTGGCTCAAGCCCGCGAGAAAGGATATGTGACAACTCTGGACGGACGGCGGCGCATGTTGCCCGACATCAACTCGCGAAACGCCGTGGTCAGGGCTTTCAGTGAGCGAAATGCCGTGAACGCTCCCATACAAGGAACCGCTGCCGATATCATCAAGCGTGCCATGATTGCCATCGACCGGCGTTTCCAGGAAGAGGGCATCAAGTCGCTGATGATCCTGCAGGTGCACGATGAGTTGAATTTCGATGTCATCCCTGCCGAACTCGACGCTGTGCGACGCATAGTGGTCGAAGAAATGGAGGGGGCCTACCATGGAGGAGTGCGACTCACCGCCAGCCACGGCACAGGCGACAACTGGCTCGATGCCCACTGATGCATCGCAAGAGCCAAACAAGGCAGCACCCTTAGCAACCCAACTTTCCGCCCGTTCCTGTCAGGGCAAGGCACTTTGCGGCATTTCTCAACAAAAAATCCCCGCCAGCATCAAAGCCAGCGGGGATTCTTTCTTGTTGACCGGATTACGTGCAGGTTACTTCTTGAAGTAACGGTTGAACAACCCTTCAAATCCCTTGCCGTGACGAGCCTCGTCGCGAGCCATCTCATGAACGGTGTCGTGGATGGCATCAAGGTTCTGGGCCTTGGCGAGTTTGGCGATGCGGAACTTGTCCTCACAGGCTCCAGCCTCGGCGTTCATGCGTTTCTCCAGATTGGTCTTGGTGTCCCACACGACCTCACCGAGCAACTCAGCAAACTTGGCTGCATGCTCGGCCTCTTCCCAGGCATAACGCTTGAAGGCATCGGCCACTTCGGGATATCCCTCACGATCGGCCTGACGGCTCATGGCCAGGTACATGCCCACCTCGGAGCACTCACCGTTGAAGTGGTCTCTCAATCCTTGCAGAATCTCGGGGTCCACACCTTTGGCCACGCCCAACTCATGCTCGGCGGCGAATTGAAGACCCTCATCCTCCTTCAGTTCTTTGAACTTCGAAGCAGGAACTTTACATTGTGGACATCTCTCGGGAGGGGTGTCACCCTCATGCACATAACCGCATACGGTGCAAATCCATTTCTTTGCCATAGTAGTAAACAGTTTTTTTTCAGAATTGGTAAAAAATCAAATTATCTCTGACGGCAAAGATACGGCAGGCGAAACGCCAATCCAAATATTTTACTGTTTTTTCACAAATTTATTTTCCCACGCAAAAACAGAGGGCAACTCGGATTGTGCCGAGCCGCCCTCCTCACTATGGATTCTCAATGATTATTCGGTCAGACGGGCTTGCAGTGCCGCGCTCTGGGCTTCGTAGCCGGGCTTGTTGAGCAGGGCGAACATGTTTTTCTTGTAGGCCTCCACACCGGGTTGGTTGAACGGATTCACGTCGAGGATGTAGCCACTGATTCCGCAGGCGCGCTCAAAGAAGTAGATGAGTTGGCCCAGATAACGCTCGTTCAGCGTGGGGATGGTGATGAGCAAGTTGGGGACACCACCATCGACATGTGCGAGCCGGGTGCCCAGTTCGGCCATCTTGTTCACCTCGTCCACGCGGCGGCCGGCGATGTAGTTGAGTCCGTCCAAATCGGCCGCATCGGTGGGAATCACCACTTGATGGTGCTGGCTGCCCACGCTGAGCACGGTCTCGAAGATGGTGCGTTCGCCCTCTTGTATCCACTGACCCATGGAGTGCAGGTCGGTGGTGAAATCCACGCTGGCGGGGAAGATGCCCAGGCCTTCTTTGCCTTCACTCTCGCCGTAGAGTTGTTTCCACCACTCAGCCAGGAAGTGAAGCCGTGGGTCGAAGTTGACCAGTATCTCAATCTTCTTGCCCTGACGATAGAGTGCATTGCGGGTCTGTGCATAATTGAAGGTGAGTTCATCGCCCGCTTTCTCCATCTCCACAGCACCGGCAACCAGTGCGCGAATGTCGAAGCCCGCAATGGCAATGGGCAACAGCCCCACTGGTGTGAGCACCGAGAAACGGCCACCCACATTGTCGGGGATGACATAGGTCTCGTAG
>CACZNP010000223.1 GCA_902782545.1 uncultured Bacteroidales bacterium | reverse complement strand
GCGGCTCCTGTCGAGACACCATAGCCCATCATGGAACGGCTGGTAACCATCAATCCTGGCACCTGCTGCATGGCCGTGGGCAACACCGATGGCTGGTGTTGCTCAACAAGTTTCTCACGACCAATCACCGTCACGGTCATCGGCAGATGGCGAACATCAACAGCCTGACGCGTTCCTGTCACAACGACCTCCTCCAAAAAAAGGGAGTCCTTGAACTCGGTCGATGCCGCAGCCATAAACACAAATGTGCCCACAGCCGTGGCTGTGAGCACAAACAACAATCTGTTTTTCACTTGTCAATGTTTATCAATACGTATTTCTTTGAGCCCAAACCAATCCGCTCGGCATAGTCGGTGATGTAGGTGCCGTGCTGTCGGTTAATGCGTTGAATGAGTGGCTTGTTGTCGTCGCCGGGCTTGCCTTGGTAGTTGAAAACTTTGTCCAAACAAGCCTGGTCAAGGGCCACCGGGTCGAGCGATGCCATGATGCCCATGTCCTGCAGTTCGGGCTTGGCAGGATGGCCGTCACAATCGCAGTCGACCGACATGTTGTTCATCACGTTGATGTAGATGACCTTGCCATCGAAATAGTTGTGAACGGCCTGAGCGGCTGCAGCCATCGACTCCAAAAAGAAATCCTGGGTGTCGCCTGCTGCCAGAATGCCGGGGCTCCACGCCGTTTCGGGGTCGACGCTCTTGCCGGCCGTGTGGATATAGCACTTACCAGCCGTCGAAGCCACACCGATGGAGGCATTCTTCATGACACCTCCAAAACCGCCCATGGCGTGACCCTTGAAGTGGGCCAGATTGATCATGAAGTCGTAGTTGGCCAAGTGCTCGCCCACAATGTCGTACTTCAAATGCTTCTTGTCCTGGATGGGGATGCGTATTTGGCCGAACTCATCCATCAAGTCGACGGCGAAGATAGAGTCAAAGCCGTGCTCATGGATGGTTTCCCAATGTTTTTTGGGATCCTGACGCGAACCACCGTACGCCGTACAGCACTCTACGATTGTGCCATTCACCTCATCCACCAACTGACGAATCAGGGTCGGCTTCAGATAGTGGGTATTACCCCCTTCGCCCGTGGAAATCTTCACAGCCACACGGCCCTTGGCTTCGACGCCCAGTGCCTTGTAGATTTTCACCAATGCCTCAGGCGTAATTTCCTTGGTCATGTAGACCTTGCTTTGCCCAAAGGCCACTGCTGTCATCATGAGCATGAGAGCGGCTGATATCATTCTGATCTTTTTCATATTTCTATATTTTTGTTTTTTGTTGGTAGTTGTTTCTTTTGTCGCGGCGGACGAATTACGGGAGTTTATCGTACACCTCGTCAGTGACAGGCTCCAGCCATTCGTTGCTTGCTCCTTCTTGAACATCTTTATGGTAAGTCAGATGCTGGAACCAACTGTCCTTGGCTGCGCCGTGCCAGTGCTTGGCCTCGGCAGGAATGGCAATAATGGTGCCTGGGGTCATCTCCACAGCCTCTTTGCCCCATTCCTGATACCATCCATGGCCACCCACACAAATGAGCACTTGCACTTGCTTGTGGTGGATGTGCCAGTTGTTTCGGCAACGAGGCTCGAAAGTGACATTGGCCACGCCTCCCTCCATCGGTGCCAAATAACTGTTGCCTGTGAAATATTTCGCATAGGCAGTATTGGGCTCGCCCTTCGGCCAAACGGTGAAATCAACCGTCTGAACAGGGCAATGATTCTCGCCAAACACTGCAGCCAGCGCACCACGGAGCCGCTCGGCTTCGGCAAACCCAATTTTTGCCTCCAACAGGTTTGGCATTTCCTTGAGTGCCTCGTCGCTGACTCCCATATTCCTTGCCCCTGACACATGGGCCCGCAGTTGCGGCTCACAGCCGGGCAGGGCCGAAATGGCGCTCACCGTCACCACCTCACGATCGGCAAACGACAGGTTGTTGCGGGCAAAGATGTCGCCAAACAGATGCGCTTTCAGATAGTAGTCGGTCTGAGGAGCAAAGGAGTAAGTGAACGGCTGTCCACCCACGAGTTTTGTCTGCACTTCAGTGCCTTGTTTCAGAGCATCGTAGTCCTTAGGCAACGGGGCGGCTTCGCGACCTTCTTCCATGCGGAGTCCTGCGCTTGCGCGGTCCTTCATGACCTGCTGCAATGCACCGAGGGCATTGAGCGAGCGCGGGAATCCGGTGTAGGCATAGAGTTGCGACAGCGCTTCCTTGGCCTCGCTCACGGTGAGCCCTTGTTCAAATCCTTCGTTCAGGGCCACTTTGAGTCCCTCGATGTTTCCTTTTGCCTCGTTGGCTGCAATCGTCACGAGTGCTTGTTGTTTCGTTGTCAATGCCATATTCTGTCCTTTTGTTTGTGGCGCCACCATGAAGAGTGCCGCCAGCATGATTGTCAATTTCTTCATATTATCTCTTCTTTGCAAAAATCTGTTTCATCATCTCTGCATCCAGGGGACGCATGGTGGGCAACCTCAGATTCTTGACCATGTGGAGCGTGCCCTGTTTGTATTTTTGAAAGTGGTCTGTCTTCAAGTGATCCTGATAAGCGTCATCAGATGCATAGATTTCAAGGATGCGAATCTGGCATGAATCCTCGGCGCTCTGCATAGGAAACAGACAAATGACACCTGGCTCTCGTTCCACACTGAGGCGGTCAACCTCGTTGGCAAAGGCCAAATACTCCTTTAAATACTGAGGATATACCTCAATCTCGGCAATACGGACAATCATCATGGCATCATCGGATTTGGCTGCCGATGGCTTTTCGACGGTCTTGCCAAACAACCACTTGGCATTTTTCCACAAAATCATCTCTCGAAATGGCGCAAGGTCGGCCTCAGCGGTCAGGTACCGCTTCATCCTGGCAAGGCTCTGCGTGAGCACCTGAGGCGCTACGTACGGATAGTCGGAGCCGTAGAGCAAGTGGTCGGGTGTTGTGATGGTGAGCATCGTGCGGATAACCTCAGGCGAGTGGGCTCCGGCCAAGTCAAAGTAGAGCGCTCGGAGGTTCGCGTCCCAATCAATGTCACCCACCAGTTTGTTGGCCTGCATCACAGGCACAAGCGACTTCATGCGAGGCACGGCCAAAGGCAAATAGGCTCCGCAATGAGGCACCACCACTTTCACATTGGGATAGCGGGCGAGCACGTTGCGACTGATCATGTTTGCAACGGCGCGGGTGGTCTCGGACAGGTACTCCTGCATGGCGAGCGGTGTCTGAGCCATCACTGCGCGGTTCACTGGTTCTGGGCGATGGGGATGCAGAATGATAACTGCCTGTCGCTCATTGAGCACTTCGAAGAGCCTGTCCAGTTCCGGAGCACCAAGATACTGTCCGCCAACATTCGTTGCCAGTTTGATACCATCGGCTTTCAGTGTGTCGAGTGAATAAACCGCTTCGCTGATGGCGGCATCAACATCGGGCAGCGGCAATGCCGCGCAAAACAGGAATCAGTCAGGATGCTCACTTTTCAGTTTTGAGGCAACCTCGTTGGTCTTTCGCACCACAGCCGCCAACCCTGGTTGCGGAGCAGCCAAGGTCAGCACCGAGGTCTCTATGCCTGCTTCATCCATCCACTTCAGATGTGACTCGGCATCATATTTTGGCAGGGGGAAACCCTCGTCCATCAGCCTGGCTTCTGTTCCAGAGCCGCCACGTACTCTTGGGGAATCATGTGACTGTGAACATCTATCACCCCCTGAGCCAATGCCGTGGTTCCCATTATTGAAGTTAAAATGACACTCTTGATCTTCATTCTATTGAATATGAGTTGTCCAAAGAATTTATTCTTGCCTATTGAATGGAGTTGAATTACAATGATGCTACAAGAATCTCCTTAATATCCTGTTCTGTGAGTGGCGCATAGGCATTTTCCAGTCCTTCATTCACGGCGATGTGATGTGCCATCTCATCGATGCGACTGTCGTCGATGCCCACCTCGCGCAGGTGCATGGGGATATTGATACTCTGAAAAAATGCATATGTTGCATCGATGGCTTTTTCTGCGATTTCCTGTTTGGGCAGTGTGGCATCAATACCAAAAACATTGATACCATATTTCACAAAACGGTCGATGGTTCGATCGCTGAGGATATGCCGCATCCAACGCGGTGTGATAATCGCAAGACCTTCGCCGTGAGTGATGTCGTAATAGGCACTCAAGGCATGCTCAATGCCGTGACAAGGCCACCCCGACGGGCTATTGCCAAGTGAATAGATGCCGTTGCAGCCCAGGGTGCAGGCAAACATCATCTCGGCACGGGCACGATAATCCTCTGGATTCTCCAAACAAGCCTTTGCGTTCACCATCAGACTCTTAAGGCCTGCCTCACAGAAACCGTCATTCAACAGCGTGGAATCTTCACAAAAGTATTGTTCCATGATGTGGTTCATGGCATCGGCACAGCCTGCGGCTGTCTGTTTCTTCGACACCGAGAAGGTGTAACGGGGATCAAGGAACGAGCACACTGGGTAGAGCAACGGATCTATATAACCAACCTTGTCGTTAGTCTCTGTGCGCGAGATGACGCCACCACAGTCATATTCACTTCCTGTAGCCGCCAGTGTCAGGATGTCGACAATGGGCAGTGCTGCCTGGGCCTTCACCTTATAAGTGATCAGGTCCCAAGGGTCGCCGTCGTACTTGGCGCCTGCTGCAATGGCCTTTGAGCAGTCAAGCACGCTACCGCCACCAACAGCAAGAATCACATCGATGTTGTTTTCCTTGCAAAGCCGTACGCCGTCGAGCACGCTGGGATTGTATTTAGGGTTCGGCTGTATGTCGGAGAGTTCGGTAATCTCAAAATCCTTCAACAGTTCCTTCACATGGTCATAGAGACCGATTTTCTTGATGCTGCCACCCCCATAGGTCATCAAAACTCGCTTGCCTATAACTGCCATTGTTGCGGGCAACTTCTCAATGGCATTCTCACCAAACACAAGGCGAGTCGGGGTCATGTAATCAAAGTTCTGCATTTTATAAATATTTTATTGTTGTTAATATCTTAATTCTTCTGCTTTTGCCGTCCCATTTGTTCCAATTGATCAAATCTTTGTATATTTCAAAGCAGTGATGATACGATGGAGTGCCTCGACCAAACGGGAACGTTGGGTGGCGAGGTTGATGCGGATGAAAGATGAGCCGGCACTGCCGTACATCGAACCTGCGTTTACTTGGACATGGGCTTGTTCCATGAGCAACTGAGCCATTTGGTCACCATCCATACCCAGCCCACGACAATTCACCCACATCAGGTAGGTACCCTCAAGTGGTGTGATGCGCAACGCAGGCAAGTGTGTCAATAATTCTTTGCTCAACCAATCGTAATTACCTTTGATATAAGCACATAATTCATCGAGCCATTCTCCACCATGGTTGTAGGCTGCTATCAAGGCATCCACGCCCAAAGGATTAAGATCACACACCTCGTTTTCATTGATGGCACGGTCAATGAGTGTGCGCAAGGATGGGTCACTGCATACAATCATGGCGGCCTGCAGGCCAGCAGTGTTGAACGCTTTGCTGGGCGATATGCAAGTGATAACCAAACTCTGCAATTGCTCCGACAGCGATGCAAAAGGTGTGTATTGATACCCAGGCATCACCAGTTCACAATGGATCTCATCGCTGATGATGCGAACCCCATACTTCAGGCACAGATTGCCAACCTTTGACAACTCTTCCCTACTCCACACTCGGCAAGCCGGGTTATGAGGATTACAAAACAACAGCACCTTGACCGCCTCGTCGGACAAGCGTCTCTCCAAATCATCCCAATCAATACTATAGGTGGCATCGTCATGGTATTCAAGCGGTGATTCCTCGATCAGACAACCATTATTGCGGAT
>CACZNP010000222.1 GCA_902782545.1 uncultured Bacteroidales bacterium | reverse complement strand
TATCTTCACCAAGATTGCCGACATCGGCAGCGACCTGATGAAGGTGGTGTTCAAGATTGGCGAGGACGACCCGCGCAACCCTGGCGTTATTGCCGACTGCACGGGCGACAATGCCGGTGACTCCATCGGCCCGACCGCCGACGGTTTCGAGACCTATGGCGTGACCGGTGTGGCACTGGTGTCGTTCATCCTGCTGGCTGTGCCCGTCGAGTATCAGGTGAAACTGCTGGTGTGGATTTTCGTCATGCGCATCCTGGGTGTGATTTCCAGCGTGCTCGCCTACTACATCAACAACGGTATCTCGCGCGTGCGTTACAGCAATGCCGACGACATAAACTTCGAGAAGCCCCTCACCAGCCTGGTGTGGATCACTTCCATTCTCTCCATCATCGCCACTTATGCTGCCAGTTTCTTCCTGCTGTCCGACCTGGGTGGCAACTACTGGCTGGGACTGGCCACCATCATCAGTTGCGGCACCCTGGGTGCGGCTCTCATCCCCGAATTCACGAAACTCTACACCTCGCCCACTTCGGGCCACGTGAAAGAGGTGGTGCGCACTTCACAGCAAGGCGGTGCATCGCTCAACATCCTCAGCGGACTCGTGAGCGGCAACTTCGGCAGTTTCTGGACGGGCATGGTGTTCTTTGCCCTTATGCTGATCGCCTACTTCGCTTCGGTGCAGTTTGGCATGAGTGACCTGTTCGGTGAGTACGGACGGTTTGCCTCCATCTTCGCATTCGGACTGGTGGCATTCGGTATGCTGGGAATGGGCCCGGTGACCATCGCTGTCGACAGTTATGGACCCGTGACCGATAACGCGCAGAGTGTCTATGAACTCTCGCTCATCGAGGACGACATCAACAAAGCCGAAAAGGAAATCGAGCAAGAATTCGGATTCAAGCCCGACTTTGAGAAAGCCAAATATTATCTCGAAGCCAACGATGGCGCCGGAAACACCTTCAAAGCAACGGCCAAGCCCGTGCTCATCGGCACCGCCGTGGCTGGCTCCACCACCATGATTTTCTCGCTCATCCTCCTGCTCAAGGACATGCTGCTCAACTCCTTTGGGCTGCAACTGCAAGACGTGCTCAACCTGATGAATCCCTACGCCATCCTGGGCTTCATCCTGGGTGGATGTGTCGTCTTCTGGTTCACCGGGGCTTCGATGCAGGCGGTCACCACTGGCGCCAACCGTGCCGTGGAGTTCATCAAGGACAACATCAAACTCGACACCAACGCGCCCAAGAAGGCCGACATCAGCAAGAGCCAAGAGGTGGTGCGCATCTGCACCGAGTATGCACAAAAGGGTATGATCAACATCTTCATCTCCATTTTCTGCTTCGCATTGGGATTTGCTTGCCTGTCGTCGCCTGAGAGCATCGGCGGCGCCAACGCGGTATGCCTCTTTGTCAGTTACCTCATCTCAATCGCTGTCTTCGGACTCTTCCAGGCTGTGTTCATGGCCGATGCCGGCGGCGCTTGGGACAACGCCAAGAAAGTGGTCGAGGTCGACCTCAAAGCCAAAGGCACCGAACTGCACGACGCCAGCGTGGTGGGCGACACCGTGGGAGACCCGTTCAAGGACACGAGTTCGGTGGCACTCAACCCCATCATCAAGTTCACCACCCTGTTTGGTGTGCTGGCCATGGAGATTGCCATCAGCCCCAACTTCCAGGCGATTGCGCCCTGGATGGGCATCGTGTTTGTGCTCATCGCCATCTACTTCGTCTATCGCTCATTCTACAAGATGACATCCAAATAACGAAGACGTGTTTTTTCAAGCATCTGGGGGATGTGCGGCCGTGCGCCGCACATCCCCCAGAGTTTTTTTGCACATGACGCAAGCCGTGCGCTACTCTTGCGGCAGCCTACGGAAACCTTCGCCCAAAATCTCGGAACTCTCCATGATGTTGACAAAGGCGTGCGGGTCGATGTGGTAGAGCACCGAGCGCAACTTGATCATGTCGGAGCGGTCAAGGGTCACGTAGAGCATTTTGCGCTCTGAGCCCTTGTAGAGCCCAACGCCCGAGATGAGGGTGCCGCCGCGCTTGATGTCATTGATGACATAGTCTCGCACAGCATCCACTTGGTCGGTCACAATAAACATCGTCTTGTAGGTCTTCATGCCATCAACCACGAGGTCTATCACCTTGCCCTCAATGAAAATGATGATGATGGAATAGATGGGCAGGCGGATATCATGGAAGGCAATCAGGGTGCTCAGCGTGATGATTCCATCAACTATCATCACAAGGGTGCCCAAAGACACCTTGGTGTACTTGTGCAGGATCATTGAGATGATGTCCGAGCCGCCACTCGTGGCGCCGGAGCGGAATATCAGACCTATGGCAACACCATAGATGATACCGGCCACCACGGTGTTGAGAAAATAGTCGGGATGGAACCAGCCGCCATGATGCGGAATCTCGACCATCGACTTGGCCACCGACGGGTCGGCGCTTTGCACGATGGCACCGTCAAGGATAATGGGACTATAGCCCCACCAACTCTCAAGAACAAATGTGAACGCAAAAATCAGCGCCGTCGACACGATTGTCTTCACTCCGAACTTGGGTCCCAAAATCCAAGTGCCGATGAGAAGCAAGGGAATGTCCATGCAGATGGCGTACAACGAAATCTTCCACGGCCACAGGGTGTTGAACACGTTCGACAAGCCATAGGTGCCGCCAGGGGCCATCAGGTATGGATTCACAAACAACACGTCGCCAATGGCAAACAGCAGGCTTCCCACCGTGAGCAAGACATAGGCCAGGATTTCGCGCCACAATTTCCGCTTTGGATCTATCTTAATCATAATCTCAATCTCTAAAATTGGGGCAAAGATACTGCTTTATTCCCAATCGGCGGGACTGTTGCGTCAAGAATATTTTCTCATGCCGTGTGACGACGATTCACAAACCATTAATTTTCGGGTCGTTTGCAAAATATTTTTGCCAATGGATGGAATATTTAAAAAATGTTTAGTATATTTGCAAAAACCATACCTTTTTTCTATAACCTTTAATCTAAATTATTATGGAAGAGAACAAGCAAGAGAGTTTGGAAGAGAAAATCACCGCCCTGAACAACACGGCCGACACCACTGCCGAGTACACCAAGGACGACATTGAGAAAAACAAAGTCATGGCCATCCTGGCCTATCTGGGCATCTTGGTGCTCGTTCCCATCTTTGGTGCCAAAGATTCCAAATTTGCCCGTTTCCACGCCAACCAAGGACTCATCCTGTGCATCATCTGGTTCGCCATTTGGCTGATTGGACAAGTCTTCGCGGCTATTTCGTGGAAACTCTATGCCGTGCTCAGCATCGTGTTCATTATCGTTTATCTGCTGCTCACGGTGCTGGCCATCCTGGGCATTATCAATGCTGCCAACGGCAAGGCCAAGGAACTGCCCGTCATTGGCAAATTCAAAATCCTCAAGTAACTCTCCGCGTTACACAAGAGAGAAAAACAAATGCCCATGGGATTCCATGGGCATTTGTTTTGTACAACGGGGCTCAAGGCCACGTCACTTCACCTTGAGTTTCAGCGACTGGACGAGGCCGGTGGCATTGTCGCGAACGGTGAGGGTGGCACCACCGGTTTTCTTGCCGGCTTGCACCACCACCACCAACTTGCCGTGGAACAGTCGCATCGTGGGCTGGGTAAACGGCTCGAGCGATGTGGCGTCGCCGTTGCAGGCGGCCTTGTAGGTGGCAGCACCTTTCACCTCAAAGGACAGTGGGTGATCGGCGTCGGGAACCAGCGTCCCGTTCTTGTCCACAAGGCTCACAGTCACGTAGGCCAAATCGTTGCCGTCGGCACGCAGTGTCGATTTTTCGGGCTCAAGCACCAAGTGGGCCGGCTCACCGGCAGTGCGCACGGTTTGCTCCAGGGCGGGCTTGCCGCTGGCATCGTAGGCCACCACGCGCAATTCGCCGGGCTCATACACCACATCGCGCCAGCGCAGGCGGTAACGGTCGAGCCGCGACGAGCGGTCCTTGGTGAGGCGGCCCTGGCTCTTGCCGTTCACAAAGAGTTCGGCGCTGGGATAGTCGGTGTAGCAGTACACAGGGGTCACCTGGCCTTCGCGTCCGGGCCAGGTCCAGTGCGGCAGCAGGTGCAGGGTGTGCTCATCCTTGTTCCAGTGGCTGCGGTAGAGCCAGTAGCGGTCCTTGGGCAGGCCGGCAAGGTCCACAATGCCGAAGTAACTGCTGCGGGATGGCCAATAGGAATCGTAGGGGGTGGGCTCTCCCAGATAGTCAAAGCCCGTCCACACAAACTCCCCGATCACACCGGGCATGTCGTCCTGCAACCGCCAGTCATCGTCGGGAAGGTTGCTCCACCAGCAGTACTCCACGTCGTAGCCCGAGCACTGGCCATCGGGCCAGGCCTTGTT
>CACZNP010000221.1 GCA_902782545.1 uncultured Bacteroidales bacterium | reverse complement strand
GGCCAGGGTGTAGGCCAACTCGATGTCGGCGGTAGCGCCTGCTTCCTGCATGTGGTAGCCCGAGATGGATATGGAGTTGAACTTGGGCATATACTTCGAGGTGTACTCAAATATGCTGGCGATGATTTGCATGGAGAACTTGGGCGGGTAGATGTAGGTGTTACGCACCATGAACTCCTTGAGGATGTCGTTTTGGATTGTTCCTGCCATTTCCTCGAGTTTGGCACCTTGTTCCAACCCGGCCACGATGTAGAACGCCATGATGGGCAACACAGCACCGTTCATGGTCATTGACACCGACATCTTGCTCAGGGGAATGCCGTCGAACAGCACTTTCATGTCCTCGACCGAGCAAATGGACACGCCAGCCTTACCCACATCGCCAACCACACGTTGGTTGTCGGCGTTGTAGCCACGGTGTGTAGGAAGGTCGAAGGCCACCGACAGACCTTTCTGTCCGCTGGCAAGGTTACGGCGGTAGAACGCATTACTCTCGGCAGCGGTCGAGAAACCGGCATACTGACGGACCGTCCACGGGCGGAACGGATACATCAGGCTGTAAGGGCCACCCAGGAAAGGTGGAATACCCGCCACAAAGTCGAGATGCTCAAGTCCCTCAAGATCTTGCTTGGTGTAGACGGGCTTAATGTCGAGCAACTCGGCGTTTTTCCAAGTGTTGCCCGTTGGCAGAGGCTTGTGCTCTACATTAAAAGCCTCGTTTGCGATATCTATGTTTTTAAAATTTGGTCTCATAATTTCAATCCAATTTTATTTTAACAGTTTAGCATTGAACGCTTTTAATGTAGCAAGCACATTGGTGCGCACGTTGATGAAGTTAGTGATTCCCATTGCCTTGAATTCGTCGGTCTCAGGTCCTGCCAAAACCAATTCGGCACGTCCGTCGAGCAATTTCACGGCTTGAGGAATGAGTTCGGCATACTCGTCGTCGCTGGAGCAAAGCACCACGATGTCGGCATTCTTCTCCATGGCGGCATTGATACCATCCTCGACGGTCTTGAATCCGTTATTGTCGATGAGTTCATAGCCGGCGCAAGCGAAGAAGTTGCACGAGAACTGTGCGCGGGCCAATCGCATGGCCAGATTGCCGATGGTGAGCATGAACGCCTTGGGGGTGTGGCTGGCATGCTCGGTGGCAAAGCGAATTTCTTCGAACTGGCTGGCCAGGCGCTTGCTATTGAGGTGCACCTCGCCCTGCTCGTGAGCGCATCCGCAGGCACATGCGTGCGGTTTGGGCTCTTTGTCGGCAGCCTTCTCGGTAAAGTTGGGGAATTGGTTTGTTCCCAGCAGTTGCTCTTTGCGCTTGGCCACTTTGTCGAAACGTTGCGTGGCACTGGCGTTGACCGCATTGGTCACATCTCCATTGTTGAGTGCTGCCTGGAATCCACCCTTGTCCTCCACGTCGAGGAAGAGTTTCCACCCTTGCTCGGCAAGCGAAGCGGTGAGCATTTCCACATAGTAACTGCCTCCAGCGGGATCCACCACCTTGTCGAGGTGGCTCTCCTCGTTGAGAAGGATTTGTTGGTTGCGTGCAATGCGCTCGCTGAAGTCATTGGGATGGTTGTAGATGGCATCGAAGGGTGTGACCACAATCGAGTCGACACCAGCCAGCGCTGCACTCATGGCCTCGGTCTGGCTGCGCAACAAATTCACGTAGGAGTCAAAAACCGTCATGTTGAACCGTGTGGTCTCGGCATTGACCACCATCTTGCAAGCGCAGTCGCACTCGGGCTTGTATTGCTTGACAATTTGTGCCCACAACTGCCTTGCGGCACGGAACTTGGCAATCTCCATGAAGTAGATGGTGGAGATGCCCATGTTGAACTTGATGCGGTGAGCCACCTCATCGGCGCTGAATCCTGCTTCGGTGAGCATGGCCATCCACTCGTTGCCCCAAGCCAGAGCGTAGCCCAGTTCTTGATAGATGTAGGCGCCTGCATTGTTCAGCACCACGCTGTCCACACTGAGGACCTTAAGACCCTTGACGGGTTGTGCGGCTTTGATCAAGTCGCCAGCCAATGCTGCGATGTCGCCCGGGAAGGGTACCCCGTGCTTGAGCATACGCTTGAACGGGTCAAAGCCAATGGATCCTGTGAACGAATCCTGTGCTCCGGCCTCAACCACCAGGTTCACGAGAGCCTTTGTGACTTCAAGAGCACACTTGGGACAGCACTTGATGTTGATTTCCACCTTGCTCAGGTCAATGCCGTTGAGCAAAGCCCGCAGGTCGACATCGGTGTCTTTTCTGAGTTTGAATCCCAGAGCGGTAACCCCCTTGGTGAGCAAAGTGCGTGCCTTGTCGTTGGCCTGTGATTCGGTCTCGACAAAGATGTTTTGCCTCACGCGCCAGTTGTTGTCGGCGCGAGTTCCTCTCACATAGGGGAACTCACCGGGAAGAGAATCGGTTGCTTTCAGGTCCTTGATGTCAACACCGCGGTATAGCGGCTGAACATTGAAACCTTCGTTGGTTCGCCAAACCATTTTTTTGTCGAAGTCGGCACCCTTGAGGTCCACTTCGGCTTTTGCTCTCCACTCCTCAGGAGTGACAGGAGCAAACTGGTCGAGCAGTCGTTGTTTGATTTCTGCCATAATGTGGTAAAATTATATAGTAACAAAAAAAATACACATGACTTGGTTGTTGGCGATGCCCACAGTGGGCAGGGCTCTCACAACCAATCTGCAAAGGTACGCAGAATTCTTGAGAAATTTCCAAGTTTCACCCATGAAAATCGGTTGCTGTGATTAAAAATAGTGAAAAAGCATTTTTTTTCGTTGCGAAGGTGGAGAGTGAGCCGTTTTTTTCATAAATTCGCAAGGTGACCAGACCATGGCGCGATGGGCCAAATGCTCCATATCCGCTGGGTGTACTGCATTCCTGCATGCGTGTTCGTTCATGAGGGTTGCATAGGTTTGCTCGACATCACAATCAAGGGTTTGTGACAAACACTGGCCACGAGAAATCAACAAAAGAATCGATCATTCAAGACATGAACATGAGGAGATGGTTAATGGTGGCATGTGCCACGTGTGTATTGGCGTTGG